>JBDLVO010000434.1:0-6087 GCA_039804805.1 Pseudomonadota bacterium | reverse complement strand
CTATTTATGGTAGCTCGCACGCAGGACCACTCCGCCAACCCCTTCATGCTACAACACACGACAGGAACGATCCGCGCCTGCCGCCATCCCCTCTCCCCCGGAGAAAAAGCGAAAGGCCGGTACGTTTCCGCCCGGCCTTTGGTATTCGCATGCTCTTCGCTTTGTCTCCTCTGGTGGTTTTGGAGCGGGCGAAGGGATTCGAACCCTCGACCCCAACCTTGGCAAGGTTGTGCTCTACCCCTGAGCTACGCCCGCTCAATTTCGGCGTCCAGTGCTGGGCTTCAGCGTCTGGAGGCCCGCATAATACGAAAACTTTTGGATCGCGCAAGCCCTTTTTTTGACTTTTTTGCGACGGCGGGCGTTTTGGTGAAAACCCCGCCCGCCGGGCCGTTTGCCGGGCTCAGGCCGGCAACATCGCCGCCGCGCCCAGCACCGCGTCGGCCAGCACCGGATAGCGCCGGCGGGCATGCGGCAACTGGTAGTGCCACCATTCGAGCGGATTGGCGCTCCAGCCGGCGGCGACCATTACCCCGAGCAGCAGGGCGCGGTGGCGCTGCGCCGCCGCCGGCAGATCGGTGCGGCCGTGATGCGACAGCGGGGTGAAGGCGTCGAAGCCGGTGCCGAGGTCGAGCCCTTCGCCGCTGGCGGCGTCGAGCAGGTCGAGATCGAGCGCCACCCCGCGCGAATGGGGCGAGCCGGTGCGGGGATCGGCGAGGAATTCCGGGTCGGGCCGCACCGCCCACAGCCGCCATTGCGCCTCGGCCGGACGGAAGGCGTCGCGCAGCCGCAGCCGCAGGCCGAGCGGCCGGGCCAGGGCGATCGCCCGTTCGAGCGGGCCGACCGCGTCGGCATGCAGCCAGCAGCCGGCGGCGGGGCGATAAACCGGCCGGCCGGTGAAATTGTCGGGGGTGGCGTAGGCCAGCGCGAGGTCGAGATCGAACCGATCGGCGGTGATGGAAACCAGCGGGGACATCTTAGCTCTTTTCTTGCCGCGGAGGGCGCAGTATAGCCCGCCCATGATCGTCCTCGCCATCGATGCCTCCACCAGCGCCTGTTCCGCCGCCCTGCGGCGCGACGGTCGCATCGTCGCCCATCGGCTCACCGCGATGGCCCGGGGCCAGAGCGAGGCCCTGCTGCCGATGGTGGCGGCGGTGATGGCCGAGGCCGGCCAGGACTTCGCCGGCCTCGACCTAATCGCGGTGACGGTGGGGCCGGGCGCCTTCACCGGGCTGCGCATCGGCCTCGCCGCCGCGCGCGGGCTGGCGCTGGCCAGCGGCCGCCCGCTGGCCGGGATCGCCACCCCGCTGGCGGTGGCGGCGGCGGTGCCGGCGGCCGAACGCGCCGGCCGGGTCCTGGTCGTCGCCCTCGACTCCCGCCGCGACCGTCCCTGGGTCCAGGTGTTCGCCCCCGACCTCGCCCCGCTGACGGCGGTGGCGGCGCTGGCCCCGGCCGAAATCGAGGCCACGCTGGCCGGCCGCCCCGCTTTGCTGGTCGGCGACGGCGCCGCCGCGCTGGCCCCCGCCCTGCCGCAGGCGGTGGCCGCCACCAGCCCGGGCTGGCCCGACGCGGCGGTGGTGGCGGCGCTGGCGGCCGAACGTTGGCCGCGCGGCGACACCCTGCCGGCCGAGCCGCTTTACCTGCGCCCGCCCGACGTCACCCTGGCCGGAGCGGCGCGATGATCGAACTGGTCGCGGCGGCGATGCCGCATACCGAGGTGATGGCCGGGCTGCATGCCGTCTGCTTCGCCGAGCCGTGGAGCCCGCGCTCGATGGCCGAGGTGCTGCTGATGCCCGGCAGCCAGGGCCTGATCGCGGTCGATGGCGGCAGCCTGCGGCCGAGCCTGGCCCCGCCGGGGCCGGCCGGGCTGGTGATGTGGCGCTGCCTGGGCGACGAGGCCGAGATCCTGACCATCGCCGTGCTGCCGCCCTGGCGCCGCCAGGGGGTGGGGGCGCTGCTGCTGGAGGCGGCATTGCGCGACGCGGCGGCGCGGGGGGCGGCGACGATGTTTCTCGAGGTCGCCGCCGACAATGACCCGGCCCAGACGCTCTACCGCCGCCACGGTTTCGAGCCGCTCGGCCGGCGTAAGGGTTATTACCACGGTATCGACGCACTGACGATGCGTCTTCCCCTGGAAAAGCCCAAGTCAACGGTGGATGCAGCCGAAGATCCCGGCGTTGTTGAATAACTTATGACTTGATCACCAGGAGTCGATGCAGACCGTCGGGATCGCTCTGATCGATCCGGGTCAACGACAGGATCTGATGTCCCAATTCGCGAATCGAGCGCGGGACGTTTTCAATCACCTCGCGGCCTTTCAGCCAGATCTCCGCGCTCTCGCCACAGACCATCCGTTCCAATAGCAACTTGGCCTTGACGAAGGTCATCGGGCAGACATCTCCCGTGATGTCAAGGCTGTAGTTCGGAGTCTCAGTCATGCGTCCCCGGTCGTCTTGCATTGTCATATTGGTTATTGCCTAGCCACCGGCAAAAAATTATATAAGACGTTCCAATCAGGAGAAGGAGGCGTGCTCCAGATGCCGGAGCGTTCGGAAAAGGGTGATCTTCTTGCGCTGACGACTGAAATCGTGGCGGCGCATGTCGGCAACAACAATGTGGCTCTCGGCGAACTGCCTCATCTGATCCAGGAGGTCTACCGGACCCTGGCGGCGGTGGGAACCGCGCCGGCCGCGCCGGAACGGCCGCAGCCCGCGGTGGCGGTGCGCAAATCGGTGACTCCTGACTACATCATCTGTCTGGAGGATGGCAAGAAACTGAAGATGTTGAAACGCCACCTCAAGACCGCTTACAACATGACCCCGGAAGAGTACCGGGACCGCTG
The DNA here is from genome assembly GCA_039804805.1 of Pseudomonadota bacterium. Taxonomy (GTDB): domain Bacteria; phylum Pseudomonadota; class Alphaproteobacteria; order Rhodospirillales; family Magnetospirillaceae; genus Phaeospirillum. The sequence continues at coordinate 3,248 of JBDLVO010000434.1, read as the reverse complement.
GGGCCTGCCGCCGGATTATCCGATGGTCGCCCCCAACTACGCCCAGCACCGCTCCAGCTTGGCGAAGAAGATCGGTCTGGGCACCAAGCCCCGGACCCGCAAGCGGGCGGTGTAGGGCGGCAGGCGCCGGCCTGGGAACCTTCGGGCGCCGCGACAACGGCGTCCGAACGGGAGGGCCGGCGTCGCGGACGCCGCATCATCGGATAGGTCATGGTCTCGCGGATCGAACAGCGCTGCATCGACAAAGGGATGAAAATGACCGAGCAGCGCCGGGTGATCGCCCGCGTGCTGTCGGACTCGGCCGACCACCCCGACGTCGAGGAGGTCTATCGCCGCGCCACCCGGATCGACCCCAACATCAGCATCGCCACGGTTTACCGCACCGTCCGCCTGTTCGAGGAGGCGTCGATCCTCGAGCGTCACGATTTCGGCGATGGCCGCGCCCGTTACGAGGAAGCGGCGGGCGATCATCACGATCACCTGATCGACGTCCAGTCGGGCGCGGTGATCGAATTCACCAGTTCCGAGATTGAAGCGCTGCAGCGGGAAATCGCCCGCCGCTATGGCTTCCGTCTGGTCGGCCATCGGTTGGAGTTGTACGGAGTTCCGTTGACTCCCGACGACGAACGGGCAGAGAAATAACGGGCGCGGCCCATCCGCGTTTGCCGACGGACCCAGAGGAACCATGCCATCCGCTCTTCCGGCAGAGGAATCCACCGAGCGCCTTGACGTCAGACTCGCCCGTGGGGATGACGAAATCGCCGCCGCCCAGGCCCTGCGCTATCGGGTGTTCTATGAGGAAATGGGGGCTCACCCCACCGACCTGACCCGGGCCCGCCGCCGCGACGTCGATGAATTCGACGCGGTCTGCGACCATCTGCTGGTGATCGACCGTGCCCGCGGCGACGGCGCCGAGGGCGTGGTCGGGACCTATCGCCTGATGCGCCGCACCGCCGGGGAACGCTACGGCCGGTTCTACACCGCCGGCGAATACGACATCGCCCCGATCCTGGCCACCGGCTGCCGCTTCATGGAACTCGGCCGCTCCTGCGTCGATGCCGGCTACCGCAACGGCGCGACGATGAAGAAGCTGTGGGACGGCATCGCCGCCTATGTGTTCGAGCACGACGTCGAGCTGATGTTCGGCTGCGCCAGCCTGCCCGGCACCGACCCCGATCAGGTCGCCGGCGACCTGTCCTATCTCTATCACTACCACCTCGCCCCCGAGGCGCTCAGGCCGCGCGCGCTGCCGTCGCTCTATGTCGACATGAACCGCCGCGTCAAGGACGACCTCAATCCCCGCCGCGCTTTGGCTGAGCTGCCGCCGCTGATCAAGGGCTATCTCCGCCTCGGCGGCTTCGTCGGCGACGGCGCGGTGATCGATCACCAGTTCAACACCACCGACATCTGCGTGCTGGTCAAGACCGACCTGATCACCGCCAAATATCTCAGCCATTACGGCCGCAACGCCCGTGATCCCGGGGCCGAAGGCTGACGGTGGCGATGGTATCCCCGGCCCTCGCCCTGCTCCGCTTCACCGCCTTCTGTCTGTGGACCCTGCTGCTTGTCCCGCCCTATCTGCTGTTGCGGGTGATCTCGCACCGGGTGGCCGGCCGCTTCGTCGTCGCCTACTGGCGCGGGGTGATGCGGCTGATCGGGTTCAAGGTGGTGACCCACGGCGCCCCCGCCGCCGCCCTCGGGCCGGTGCTGTTCGTCGCCAACCATGCCAGCTATCTCGACATCATCGTGCTGGGCGGGCTGATTCCGGCCTGTTTCATCGCCAAGGCCGAGGTGGCCGGCTGGCCCGGCTTCGGCTTTCTCGCCCGCCTCGCCCGCACCGTGTTCGTCGATCGCCGCCCCGCCGCCACCGCGCGCGAGCGCGACGGCATCCGCCGCCGGCTGGAGCATGGCGATTCGCTGATCCTGTTCGCCGAGGGCACCAGCAACGACGGCAACGGCGTGCTGCCGTTCAAGAGCGCGCTGTTGTCGGTGGCCGAGGCCGCCCTGCCCGCTGCCGATGGAGCCGACCACCCGCTGCCGGTGCAGCCGGTGTCGCTGGCCTACACCCGGCTCGACGGGCTGCCGCTCGGGCGGGCGTTCCGCCCCTATTTCGCCTGGTACGGCGACATGACGCTGGCCGGCCACCTGTTCCGGGCGCTCGGGCTCGGCCGGGTCACCATCGAGGTGATGTTTCACCCGCCGACCACCCTGGCCGCGTTCCCGTCGCGCAAGGATCTCGCCTCGCACTGCCATGCCCAGGTCGCCGGCGGGGTCGCCACCCTGCTGGCGGGACGGGCCTGACCCCCGCGTTCGCCCCCTCCACCCAGGCCGGGACAGGGATCTGACATCGCCATGGCCGCTCCTTCCTCTCGCCGACCTAGTTCGGGTGCCGGGCCTTCCGCCCGTGGTCTGTCGGTCGATCCGGCCGACCGCCTGCTGCCGAGCGGCAGCCGCGACGAGCCCCCGGCCGCCCCGGCCGAGCCCCGCTTCTACCGCGAGGCGCGCGAGCATCCCCGCGCCCCGGCGCCGCGGGCCGACTCCACCCTGCGCGCCGAGCGCGCCGACGCCCCGCGCCGCGCCGCGCCGCGCGAGGCCCGGGCCGACGGGGTGCGGGTGGGGGGGGGGGCCCAGGTCCGGGTCGAGGCCAGCGGGCGGGCCAACGGCCTGTGGCGGCGCCTGACCGGGGGAGCCGGCGAGCGCCGCCCGCCCCGCCGGGAACCGGGCTGGTCCGCCCCGGCGGACCCGCGCGCCGCCCGCGACGAGCGCGCCCCGCGCCCGGCGGCGGCCAAGACCCGCCCGTCCTCCGCCGGCCGCGCCACCCGCACCGCTCCGCCGCCGCCGCCGCCGCCGCCGTCCGAACCGCCCCGGCCGCGCCGGAGCTGGAGCGCCCGGCTGCTGATCTGGGGGCTGACCCTGATGATCTGGGTCGGCATTTTCGTCGGCGGGGTGGTGGCTTATTACGCGGTCGATCTGCCCGATATCGACAAGATGACCGTCACCACCCGCCGGCCGAGCGTGGTGCTGCAATCGGCCGAGGGCGAGGTGTTCGCCGCCTTCGGCGACCTCTACGGCGAACCGCTGACCCTGCCGGAGATCTCGCCCAATCTGGTCCATGCCGTGCTGGCGACCGAGGACCGGCGGTTCTTCAGCCATTTCGGCATCGACGTGATCGGTCTGGCCCGTGCCGTCTACACCAATCTGCGGGTCGGCCACGTCGTCCAGGGCGGCTCGACCGTCACCCAGCAATT
>JBDLVO010000433.1:0-5072 GCA_039804805.1 Pseudomonadota bacterium | reverse complement strand
GATGGCGCAGCCAGGTCACCTGCCGCTTGGCGTAGGCGCGGGTGGCGGCCTGGGCGACGGCGACCGCCTCGGCCAGCGCCAGTTCGCCCCGCGCCGCCGCGCCCAGCTCGCGCAGGCCGAGCACCTTCATCGCCGGCAGGGCGGGATCGAGCCCGCGGGCCAGGAACGCCGCCGCTTCTTCGACCGCGCCGGCCGCGACCATCGCCGCGAAGCGGCCGTCGCAGGCGGCGCGCAGCGCCTCGCGCGGCGGCAGCAGGGCCAGGGTCAGCCAGCGCGCGGCCAGCCCGCCCTGACGCGGCACGGTCTGCCAGTCCGCCAGCGACCGCCCGGTGGCGGCCAGCACCTCCCACGCCCGCGCCATCCGCTGGCTGTCGCCGGGGGGCAGGCGGGCGGCCATCGCCGGGTCGCGCTGGCCGAGCCGGGCATGGAACGCCTCGTTGCCGATTTCGGCCAGCACGGCGCGGGTTTGGTCGCGAATTTCGGCCGGAATCTCGGGAATCGGCGACAGCCCCTGGCGCAGGCTTTCGAGATAAAGCCCGGTGCCCCCGACCACGATCGGCAGCCGTCCGTCCGCCCACGCCGCCGCGATCTCGGCGCGGGCGAGCTCGACCCATTGCGCCGCCGAGCAGGGCCGGGCCGGGTCGAGACAGCCATAGAGCCGATGCGGAACCGTTTCGCGCGCCGCCTCGGGCGGCTGGGCGGTCAGGATCGGCAGGGCATCGTAGACCTGCATCGAATCGGCGTTGATCACCACGCCGTTCTCGGCCTGGGCGAGGGCGAGGGCAAGCGCCGACTTGCCCGACGCGGTCGGCCCGGCGAGGACGAGGACGGGGGGCAGGCTCATGGCGCGATCCGCGAACAAAAAGAGGCGGGCTCCGCCCACACCCGCCAGGAACCTGAGGTTCCTGGACCTCCCCAAAGGGATCCAAGGGCCTTGGGCCCTTGGCGGGTGTGGGCGGAGCCCACGAAAAGCCTAGAGCCAGCCGTCCTGGTTGAGCACCTGACAGCGCGGCTCGTCGCCGGTGCGGGGCCGGATGCGGCCGATCCGCAGCACGGTCTCGCCCTGTTCGGCGAGGATCCGGGTGGCGGCCTCGACCTGATCGGGGGCGACCACCAGGGCCATGCCGATGCCGCAATTGAAGGTGCGGGCCATTTCGGCGCGGGCGACCTTGCCTTCGTAGGCCAGCCAGCGGAACACCGGGGGCGGGGTCCAGGCGGCGCCGTCGATCTCGGCGACCACGCCCTCGGGCAGGACGCGGGGCAGGTTCTCGACCAGCCCGCCGCCGGTGATGTGGGCCAGTCCCTTCAGCAGGCCGGCGCGGATCGCCGCCAGGGTGCTGGCGACATAGATCCGGGTCGGCTCCAGCAGCGCCTCGCCCAGCGGGCGGGACGGGGCGAACGGGGCCGGGTCGTCATAGGACAGCCCGCCGCGCGCGACGATCCGGCGCACCAGTGAATAGCCGTTGGAATGAACGCCGGAGGAGGCGAGGCCGAGCACGATGTCGCCGGCCACGATGTCGACCTGCGGCAGCAGCCGGCCGCGCTCGGCGGCGCCGACCGCGAAGCCGGCGAGGTCGTAATCGCCGTCGGCATACATGCCGGGCATCTCGGCGGTCTCGCCGCCGACCAGGGCGCAGCCGGCCTGACGGCAGCCCTCGGCGATGCCGGCGACGATCGCCCGCCCGGCGGCGACGTCGAGCTTGCCGGTGGCGAAATAATCGAGGAACAGCAGCGGCTCGGCGCCCTGGACCACCAGATCGTTGACGCACATCGCCACCAGATCGATGCCGACGGTGTCGTGGCGGTTGGCTTCGATCGCCAGCTTCAGCTTGGTGCCGACGCCGTCGGTGGTGGCGACCAGGATCGGGTCGTGGTAACCGGCGGCACGCAGGTCGAACAGCGCGCCGAAGCCGCCGAGGCCGGCGGCGGTGCCGGACCGCGCGGTGGCGCGGGCCAGCGGTTTGATCGCCTCGACCAGCGCCTCGCCCGCGTCGATATCGACGCCGGCATCGCGGTAGGTCAGGGGCTGCTTGTCATCATGCGCGGGAATGGGCTTCCTCGTGGGATTCGGTGTGGTATGGTCGGGCCGGAACGGGTTGGCCGAAGATACTTGATCCCGGACGGTTTGCAATGGCTTCTCTCCGGCGCCGGCTCGGCGCACTGATTCTGTTTGGTTTTCTTTTCGCGGTCGTCGCCGCCCCCCAGGCCGGCGCCGCCGATGCCTTCACCGTGACCGGGATCGAGGTTGACGTCTCCGCCGCCAACGTCGCCCAGGCGCGCGAGCAGGCTTTGGCCGAGGCGCCCCGGCTCGGCTTCCGCAAGCTGCTGGAGCGGCTGGTGGTCGGCGATCCCGGCCGCCTCGCCGCCCTCGACGGCCGCCAATATGTCCGCGACGTCTCGGTCGAGCAGGAGCGCGCCTCGGCGGTGCGCTACCTCGCCACCCTGACCGTGCGCTACAACCCGGTGGCGGTGCGCAAGCTGCTGCGCGAATCCGGCCTCAAATTCACCGAGCCGCGCCTGCGCCCGGTGGTGGTGGTGCCGCTGCTGCGCGGCGCCGGCGGCGCCCTGCCGGCGCGGTGGGACGAGCCCAATCCCTGGCGCGCCGCCTGGACCAATGCCGGCGAGGCGATCACCGGCGGGCTGGTGCCGCTGGTGGTGGCCGCCCTGCCGGCCAACGCCGATCCCGCCGCTCTGCCGCCGCCCGAGCGCCTCGCCGCCGGCGACCCGCAATGGCTCGGCTATCTCGGCGCCCGCTTCCGCAGCGGCGACGTGGTGGTGGCGGTCGCCACCCCCACCGCCAGCGGCGGGGTCGAGGTTGCCCTGACCGGCATCGGCCTGCCCCGGCCGTTCGATCTGCGGACCTATGGCGGCGAGGCCGGCTTCGATGCCGCGCTGCGCGCCGCCGTCGCCGACATCGACCAGGGCTTCGAGACCCAGCAGCGCCAGCAGAACACCCTGTCCTACGACCATCCCGCCACCCAGGCGGTGGTGGCGCCGCTGTCCGGCCTGTCCGATTGGCTGAGCCTGCGCGACCGGCTCGGCCGGGTGCCGCAGGTGCGGCGGTGGGAGCTGGTGTCGCTGTCGCGCGACGAGGCGGCGCTGACCCTGCACACCATCGGCGAGGCCGAGCAGGTGCGCGCCGCCTTGGCCGCCGCCGGCCTCACCCTCGAACCGGGCGAGCCGGCCGCCGTGCTGCGCCTCGGCGGTGGGGCGGGGCGATGAGTGAGCCGACCCTGTTCGACGGTCCGGCCGGGGGGATGACCCCCGGCCAGCGCCTGCGTTTCTGGCTGACCTGCGCCGGGGTGTTCATCCTGCTGCTGTGGCTGCTGCGCGGGGTGCTGCTGCCGTTCGTCGCCGGGATGGCCGCCGCCTATTTCCTCGATCCGCTCGCCGACCGGCTGGAGGCCAAGGGGCTGTCGCGCACCCTGGCCACCAGCGCCATCACCCTCGGCTTCTTCGCGCTGGTGATCCTCGGCCTGATGGTGGTGGTGCCGGTGGTCGAGCAGCAATCGCTGACCTTCATCGAACGGGTGCCGTCCTACGTGCTGGCGCTGCGCGACCGCGCCACCCCGCTGCTCGACGAACTGCGCCAGCGGATGTCGGCCGACCAGATCCAGCGCCTGCAAGGGGCGATCGGTTCCTATGCCGGCACGGCGGTCGGTTGGGTCGCCGGGCTGGTGCGCGACCTGCTGAAGGGCGGCATCGCCGTGGTCAGCCTGCTGTCGCTGGTGTTCATCACCCCGGTGGTGACCTTTTATCTGCTGCGCGACTGGGACCGCATCGTCGCCACCATCGACGGCTGGCTGCCGCGCCCGCACGCCGCCACCATCCGCGCCGAGATGCGCAAGATCGACGCCACCCTGGCCGGCTTCGTGCGCGGGCAGGCCACCGTCTGCATCAGCCTCGCCAGCTTCTATGGGCTGGCCCTGACCGTTTGCGGGCTCGATCTCGGCTTCCTGATCGGCGCCGCCACCGGGCTCGGCGCCTTCGTGCCCTATGTCGGCATGCTGGTCGGGCTGGTCACCAGCCTGATCATGGCCACCGCCCAGGGCGGCGGCTGGCCGCTGATCGGCGCGGTCTGCGTGGTGTTCGTGATCGGCAACCTGATCGAGGGCTACGGCCTGACCCCCAAGCTGGTCGGCGACCGGGTCGGGCTGCACCCGGTGTGGATCATCTTCTCGTTGCTGGCCGGCGGCGCCCTGTTCGGCTTCGTCGGCATCCTGCTGTCGGTGCCGACGGCGGCGGTGATCGGGGTGGTCACCCGCTTCGCCTTGCAACGCTACCTCACCAGTTCGCTCTATCACGGCACCGAGGCCCCGCCGGAGTCATGACCGAGGCCCAGCTTCCCCTCGACCTGGGGCACCGTCCGGCGCTGTCGGCGGGCGATTTCCTGGTGGCGCCCTGCAATCAGCAGGCCCATGGCTGGATCGCCCGCTGGCCCGACTGGCCCGGCCCGGCCCTGGTGCTGTCCGGCCCGGCCGGCAGCGGCAAGACCCATCTGGTCCACCTGTTCGCCGCCGCCGGCGGCGCCGCCGTGCTCGACGCCGCCGGCCTGACGGTGGACGACCCGCCGCGTCTGCTGGCCGGGGCGCGGGCGGTGGTGGTCGAGGATTGCGATCGCGCCGCCGCCGCCGGCCGGCTCGATCAGGCCGCGTTGTTCCATCTGATCAATCTGGTGCGCGAAAGCCGCGCCCACCTGCTGCTGACCGGCCGCGACAGCGCGGCGCGCTGGCCGCTGGTGCTGCCCGACCTGATGTCGCGGCTGCGGGCGATGCCGACCGTGGCGATCGGCGCCCCCGACGACGCCCTGCTGGCGGCGGTGCTGGTCAAGCTGTTCGCCGACCGCCAGGTCAAGGTGGGGGAGGAACTGATCGGCTATCTGCTCGGGCGGATGGAGCGCAGCTTCGCCGCCGCCGCCGCCCTGGTCGAAACCCTCGACCGGGTGTCGCTGGCCGGGCAGCGCGCGGTGACGGTGCCATTGGCCCGCGCCGTGCTCGAAGGCGACGCGCCGCTCGGGGGGTGACGCCAGTTGGTGGGCTGCCGCCCACACCCGCCCGGGGCGATGCCCCGGA
>JBDLVO010000432.1:0-2521 GCA_039804805.1 Pseudomonadota bacterium | reverse complement strand
CGACCGCATCCGCGTCGTGCCGCGCGGGATCGACCTGTCGCGCTTCGACCCGGCCCGGGTCAGCCCGGAGCGGATCATTCAGCTCGCCCAGAAATGGCGGCTGCCCGATGGCTATCCGGTGATCATGCTGCCTGGCCGGCTGACCCGCTGGAAGGGGCAGGCGGTGCTGATCGAGGCGATCGCCCGGCTTGGCCGGCGCAATCTGCGCTGCCTGCTGGTCGGCTCCGATCAGGGCCGTACCGGCTACCGCGATTTCCTGGTCGATCTGGTCAAGCGGCGCGGCCTCGCCGACGTGGTCCACCTCACCGGCGAATGCGGCGACATGCCGGCGGCCTACATGCTGACCGACGTGGTGGTGTCGGCCTCGACCGACCCCGAGGCGTTCGGCCGGGTCGCGGTCGAGGGTCAGGCGATGGGGCGGCCGGTGATCGCCACCGACCACGGCGCCAGCCCGGAAACCATCCTGGCCGGCCGCACCGGCTGGCTGACTCCGCCCGGCGACGTCACCGCGCTGGCCGAGGCGCTCGACCGTTTCCTGTCGCTCGACGCCGTCGGCCGCGCCGGGATGGCCGAACGCGGCATGGCCCATGTCCGCGCCCATTTCACCAAGGAAACGATGTGCGCCCGCACCCTGGCGATCTATGACGAGGTGCTGCGCCTGCCGCTTCCCACCCCGCACCCCACGCCGCCGTGACGCCGCCGCGCCGCATCCTGGTGATCAAGCTCGGCGCGCTGGGCGATTTCGTCCAGGCGATGGGGCCGTTCGCCGCGATCCGCGCCCGTTTTCCCCACGCCCTGATCACCCTGCTGACCACCCGGCCGTTCGTCGCCCTGGCCCGCGCCTGCCCCTGGTTCGACGAGGTGTGGATCGACGACAAGCCCAAGCTGTGGCAGGTCCGCCGGCTGTGGGCGCTGCGGCGCCGGCTGCGCGGCGGCGGCTTCGACCGGGTCTACGACCTCCAGACCTCCGACCGCTCGTCGCTGTATTTCCGCCTGCTCGGCGGCGGGGTTGAATGGTCGGGCATCGCCCGGGGCTGCTCTCATCCCGATCCCGATCCCCGTCGTGATTTCCGCCACACCGTCGAGCGCCAGCGCGGCCAGCTTGCCGCCGCCGACATCGCCGCGGTGCCGCCGCCCGATTTGTCCTGGGTTGGCGGTAATGCGGCGGCCGAGTTCGGGCTGACCCGGCCGTATGTGCTGTTGTGCCCGGGCGGCGCGCCGCATCGCCCGGCCAAACGCTGGCCGGCCGAGCGGTTCGGCGCGGTGGCGACCCGTCTTGCCCAGCGCGGCCTGACCCCGGCGCTGATCGGCACCGCCGCCGAGGCCGAGGCGATTCTGACCATCCGCACCCTGTGCCCCTCGGCGGTCGATCTGTCGGGGCGGACCACGTTTCTCGACATCCTGTCGCTCGGCCGGGGCGCCCGTGCCGCGCTCGGCAACGATACCGGCCCGATGCACCTGATCGCCGCCGCCGGCTGCCCGGCGCTGGTGCTGTTCTCGGACGAGTCCAACCCCGATCTGTGCGCCCCGCGCGGGCAGGTCACCATCCTCCGCCGGCCCGACCTCGCCGATCTGGCCGAGGCCGAGGTGGCGGGGCCGCTGCTGCGGCTGCTGGCGGCGCAGGCCGAGGGGTAGGGGCTTATTTTACGCGCCACACCCGGCGGCTCCTGAGCCGGCGGGGGCGCGCCGCCCGGTCTGGGCTCCGCCGTTCCCGGAGGCAAGGATCTGTTCCACGCCAGATGACCCGACAGGTCGGGCCTGATCGCCTGCCATCATTGCCGCGCACCACCTTTAGGCTTACGGCTTCTATATATACAACGCCCTAAGGTTGTTTTTTACATTTAAACACAACCATGGAGTCAATTAACCTGTTTTTTATTCACCGGAAGACGATAGCGGTGTGTCTGTGACGTTCGTGGGAGAATTTCCATGTCAGCCAAAATCATCCAATGGCAAGCCGACACGAGCCGTGGCCTCGGCGTTTCCGACCAGATCGTTGGCGCGCAGGTGGGACTTTATCCGCTCAGCGGCACGCAGGCTTATCTGGTCTGGCAGGTCGACCTGAGCAAGAACGTGATCCTGCTGGATGCCGGGGCGCAGACCCTGGCCCTTGATTTCCAGAATGGGAAGGCTGTCGGCGAGGGCATCCTTGTTCTCTCCGCCTACACGGGCACCCCGACTCCGACCCAGCGCTGGAGCTTTATCACGCGCAAGGGCTTTATCACCTCGCTGGCCAATACGACCCTGGTCGTCGATGACAAGGGGCGCGGCATCGAGCCGGGCAATCCGGTGTGGGGCTATCCGTTCAACGGTTCGGTCGCCCAGCAGTGGAAAGCGATCGATCCGTTCGAATTCCTGGCCCGCTGAGCGCGGATTGCCCGGGAGCTTCTTTGATCGAAGCGATTGTGCTGATGCGTTCCCGCGGTGAGAGGATCGAGCCTCTCACCGCGTCATAAAGTCCTCCCCCCCCGCCCCTTCATCGACGCAGGTCCAGGAGCCGCTGGCTCCTGGCGGGTGCGGG
>JBDLVO010000431.1:0-4412 GCA_039804805.1 Pseudomonadota bacterium | reverse complement strand
GCCCGCCACCTGCTGGCGGTGGTGCTGTGCCGCCAGGGTCGTTACACCGAGGGCGCGGCGTTGCTCGACGCCCTGCTGGCCGACGACCCGGCCAATCCCCGCCTGCTGCTGGCGCTCGGCGATGCCCGGCACGAGGCCGGCGACCCCGCCGCCGCCGCCGCCCTGTTCGCCCGGCTGACCGGCCTCCACCCGACCGACCCCGCCCTCCACAACCGCCTCGGCGTCTCGCTGCTGGCCGCCGGGCGCGGCGCGGCGGCGATCGAGGCCTTCCGCCGCACCCTCGCCCTTGATCCCGGCCTCGCCCAGGGCTGGTTCAATCTCGGCACCGCCTTACAGGCCGAGGGCGATCCCGCCGCCGCGATCGAGGCCTTCCACCATGCGGTGAGCCTGGCTCCCGACCATGCCGAGGCCTGGCTCAATCTCGGCGCCCCCCTGCTCGGGCTTGAGCGCGAGTCCGAGGCGCTGGCGGCGTTCGACCGCGCCCTGACGCTGCGGCCGGACTGGCTGGAGGCCGCCACCAACCGGGGCGTCGCCCTCGAACGGCTCGGCCGGCTGGAGGAGGCGGTGGCGTGGCAGCAGGACCTCGCCCGCCGCCATCCCGACCGGCCCGAGCCGCTGGCCAATCTCGGCACCGCGCTGCACCGGCTGGGGCGGATCGAACCGGCGCTGGCGGCAACCCGCGCCGCCGCCGCGCTGGCCCCCGACGACGCGGCGATCGCCGCCAACCTCGCCTTGATCCAGAACTGGGCCGGCGACGACGAGGCGGCCGCCGCCGGCTTCGCCCGCGCCCTGGCCCGCGCCCCCGACCATCCGGCGATCCATTACAATTACGCCCAACTCCTGCTGCGCCGGGGCGATTTCACCGCCGGCTGGGCCGAGTATGAGTGGCGCTGGCGCGGCGCGGTGCCCGGCCTGTCGACGCGGCGCTTCTCCATGCCGCGCTGGCGGGGCGAGGCGCTGGCCGGGCGCACCCTGCTGGTCCATGCCGAGCAGGGCCTGGGCGACACCCTGCATTTCGTCCGCTTCCTGCCCCGCCTCGCCGCGAGCGCCGGCGGCCGGGTGGTGCTGGAGGCCCAGGCGCCGCTGCTGCCGCTGCTGCGCGCCTTGCCCGGCCTCGACGCGGTGATCGCCGCCGGGGATCCCCTGCCCGCCTGCGACTGCCACCTGCCGCTGCTGAGCCTGCCTTACGCCCTCGGCCTGACCCGGCCGGAGGAGTTGGGGATGGGCGCGCCCTATCTGGCGCCGCCGCCGGAGCGGCTGGCGGCGTGGCGCGACCGTCTGCCGCCCGGCCGCCGCATCGGGCTGGTGTGGGCCGGCAACCCGCGCCACAAGACCGACTCTCTGCGCTCGCTCGATCCGACGCTGCTGCTGGAGCGACTCGGCCCGGCCTTGCCCGCCGTGCCGCTCAGCCTGCAAAAGGAGGGCGCGGTGCCGCCGGGGGTGATCCCGCTCGGACCCGACCTCAAGGATTTCGGCGATACCGCCGCCGTGCTGGCCGGGCTCGATCTGCTGATCAGCGTCGATACCGCGATCGTCCACCTCGCCGGGGCGCTCGGCCGCCCGGCCTGGGTGCTGCTGCCGTTCCATCCCGACTGGCGCTGGCAACGCCACCGCGCCGATTGCCTGTGGTATCCCTCGCTCCGGCTGTTCCGCCAGCCCGCCCCCGGCGACTGGGCCGGCGCGCTCGATCAGGTCGCGGCGGCGCTGGCGCGCTGACGCGGGCTCCGCCCGCACCCGCCAAGGGCCGAGGGCCCTTGGATCTCCTTGGGGGCGTGTGCTTCAGGCAGCCGAGCCCAAGCTGAAAGGCCGTTCCGCACCCGACCATCGACGGGATCCAAGGGCCGCGGCCCTTGGCGGGTGCGGGCAGCGCCCGCTTTTACACCCGGACCAGATGGACCTCGGTGATCGGCTTCTTGCCGTGGCTGTCGCGCAGCGAGCGGCGGACGGCGAGGCGGGCGGCCTCGCGCACCACGCCGTCGTCGCGGCGGGCGCGGGCGGGGATCGCCTCGATCGCGGACACCACCGCCGCGACCACCGCCTCGTGTTCCTCGGCGGCATGGGCGGCGTCGAGCAGGCCGAGCGCGGTCAGTTGCGGCCGGCCGAGCAGGCGGCCGGCGCCGTCCAGCACCACCGTCACCACCGCCGAGCCATTGAACACCATCCGGCGGCGGTTGCGCAGGATCTCGCTGTCGGTCGGCACCAGCCGGGGGCCGTCGAGGCACAGCCGGCCGGTGGGAACCTGATCGATCACCTCGGCCGGGCCGGGGGCGAGGCGCAGCAGGGCGCCGTCGCTCAACTCCAGCGCCTGCTCGGCGCCGAGTTCGCGGGCGAGGCGGGCATGGTGCTGCTGGTGGCGGGCCTCGCCATGCACCGGCACGGCGATGCGCGGCCGCAGCAGCCGGTACATCTCGGTCACCTCCTCGCGGCCGGGATGGCCGGAGACATGGACAAAGGCGTCGCGATCGGTCACCACCTCGACCCCGAGGCGGATCAGGTCGTTCTGGAGGCGGAAGATCGCCTTCTCGTTGCCGGGGATGACGCGCGAGGAGAAGATCGCCACGTCGCCCTTGCCCAGCACGACGTGGGGATGATCGCCGGCGGCGATGCGGGCCAGCGCGGCGCGCGGCTCGCCCTGGCTGCCGGTGCAGAGATAGAGCACCTTGTCGTTGGGCAGATAGCCGGCATCGTGCTCGGTGACGAACGGCGGCAGGTCGCGCAGATGGCCGGTATCGCGCGCGGCGCGCTCGATCCGCCACAGCGAACGGCCGACCAGGGCGACATGGCGGTCGTTGGCGGCGGCGGCCACCGCGACGCTTTCCAGCCGGGCGACGTTGGTGGCGAAGCACGACACCGCGATCCGGCCGTGATAGCGGCTGAGCAGCCCGATCAGGCTGGCCCGCACCTCGGCCTCGGAGCCGGAATGGCCCTGGCTGAGGATGTTGGTCGAATCCCCCACCAGCGCCAGCACGCCGTCGCGGCCAAGCCGGCGCAGCGCCTCGAAATCGGTCGGCGGGCCGACCTGCGGCTCGGGATCGAACTTCCAGTCGCCGGTATGCACCACCGTGCCGGCCGGGGTGTGGATCGCCAGGGCCTGGGCCTCGGGGATCGAATGGGTCACCGGCACCATCTCGACATCGAAGCCGCCGACCTTGAAGCGGCCGCCGGGCGGAACGACATGGACCGGCACGATGTCCTGAAGACCGACCTCGTGCAGCTTGCCCTTCAGCACGGCCGCCGCGAACGGGGTGGCGTAGACCGGGCAGCGCAATTGCGGCCACAGATAGGGCACCGCGCCGAGATGGTCCTCGTGGCCATGGGTCAGCACCAGCCCGGCGAGGCGGTCGCGCCGCGCCTCGATCCAGGCCGGATCGGGCATCACCACGTCGATCATCGGCATCGAATCGTCGCCGAACGACACCCCGCAATCGACCGCCAGCCATTGCCCGCCGCTGCCATACAGCGACAGGTTCATCCCGATCTCGCCGACACCGCCCAGGGGAAGGAAATAGAGTTCGTCGCCGTTGGAAAAATCACTCATTTGCAGCAGGGTCCGGCATTGCGGCGGTGGATTTCGAGCAGCCCGCGCAGGGTGAGGTCGGCGTCGAGGGCATCGATCACCGGGCTGGCGTCGGCGAACAGCGGGGCGAGGCCACCGGTGGCGACCACCGTCATCTCACCGCCGTATTCCTCCTTGATCCGCCGCACCAGCCCCTCGATCAGGCTGATATAGCCCCAGAAAATTCCCGACTGCATCGCCGGCACGGTCGATTTGCCGATCACCTGACGCGGCCGGCCGATCGCGACGCGCGGCAACTGCGCCGCCGCCATGTGCAGCGCCTCGAGCGACAGGTTGATGCCGGGGGCGATCGCGCCGCCGCAGTAATTGCCGCCGGAATCGACCACGTCGAAGGTGGTGGCGGTGCCGAAATCGATCACGATCAGCGCGCCCTGGTAACGCCGATGCGCCGCCACCGCATTGACCAGCCGGTCGGCGCCGACCTCTTCCGGCCGGTCGAGCAGGATCGACAGGCCGAGATCGACTCCCTCGTCGCCCACCACCCGCGGCTCGCAGCCGAAATAACGGCGACAGAGGGTTTTCAGATTGAACATCATCGCCGGCACCACGCTGGCGATGATCGCCGCGCCGATATCCTCGCGTCGCAATCCCTCGATGGTCAGCAACTGGGTCAGCCACACCCCGAGTTCGTCGGCGGTGCGCTCGGCATTGGTCGAGGTGCGCCACTCGCCGCGCAGGTGGTCGCCCTCGAACACCGCGAAAACGATGTTGGTATTGCCCGAATCGATGGCCAGCAACATGCTCACAGGCTCCTGGGATCAAATAGCGGGCTGCCGCCCGCGCCCGCTTGGGGCGAGGCCCCAAACCCCCTTTGCGTTCGAAAAAAGGAGGGGGG
>JBDLVO010000430.1:0-3045 GCA_039804805.1 Pseudomonadota bacterium | reverse complement strand
TCGCACCCTGGCGATCGAGAAACGGTCGAGCGAGGTGTGGGAGATCCTCGGCGCGGTCAAGACCGAGTTCGGCAAATATGGCGAGGTGCTCGACAAGGTGCAGCGCAAGCTGCAGGAGGCGTCGAAGACCATCGACGACGTCGCGGTGCGCAAGCGGGCGATCGATCGCCGCCTGCGCGCGGTCGAGGCGCTGCCGGACGCGGGGGTGGCGGCGCTGCTGCCGTTCGACGAAGCCGACGACCCGCCGGGCTGACGCCCGGGGCCAAGGGGCGAGCCCCTTGGCAATCCCCCGGAGGGCCGCAGGCCCTCCACCCAATGGGGTCGCGGGGGGCCGACGGCCCCGCGCGGAGAGCGCCGAGAGGCGGCGCCTCTCGGCCTACCCGCCCAGGCTGTCGTCGAGCAGGGCGGCGGGGATTTCCATCAGCCTCGGCCCGTCGGTCCACAGCAGCAGGCAGCGGATCCGCCGTCCGGGATAGAGGCAGGCCAGCGCCAGCCGGTAGGCGGCCATCTGGCGGAGATAGAGCGGCGGGATCGCCGCCACCTCGGCCGGCGGGCGGCGGTTGGTCTTGTAATCGACCGCCACCACGCTGTCGGCGGTGACCACCAGCCGGTCGATCCGCCCCGACAGGATCCGCTCGCCGATCCGGGCCAGCACCGGCACCTCGGCCAGGGCGCCGGGGGCGAACAGCGGGGCGAACTCGGTCGAATCGAGCAGGGCGTTGACCTCGGCGGCGATCGCCACCTGTTCGGCGGCGGCAAGGCCCCACAGCGGCCGGGCCAGGAACCGGCTCATCGCCGCCGCCCGTTCCGGCCGGGGCAGGTCGGGCAGGCTTTGCAGCAGGCGGTGGATCAGGGTGCCGCGCTGCCAGCGGCCGGTGTCGCCTGCGCGGTCGAGCGGCGAGCGCACCGGCGGTTCCTCCTCGTCGGGCCGGGACGGCGCCAGCGGACGCGGCGGCGACGGCTCGGCCTCGGCCGGACGGGTGGCCCAGGGCGGCAATTCCGGCTCGGGCGGGCCGGCGGCGGCGCCGGGCTCGGCCGTCACCGCGTCCCGCTGCGGGCAGCGCAGCACCAGCAATTCGTGCCCCTCGGTCTCGTCGGCCGCGACCAGCCACGGCGCCGGCTCGGTTTCGGCCAGCGGAGCGATGGCGTCGCGGATCAGCCCGTACCAGCAGCCCTCGGGGGCGGCGCGGCGGGTTTCCCAGCCGCAGACGATCAGCCGGTCCTCGGCCCGGGTCAGGGCGACATAGAGCAGGCGGCGGTATTCCTGCTCGCGCGCCTGCTTGCGGGCGGCGGCGGCGGCGCGGCAGACCGGGTCCTGGTCGTCGGCGCGCGGCACCCAGGCCGGCAGCTCGTTTTCCGCCGCGCCATCGCCCAGCCACAGCAGCCGCCCGCTCTGGTTCGGCATCTGGAGGGTGTCGGGCAGCACCACGATCGGCGCCTGCAAGCCCTTGGCGCCGTGGACGGTCATGATCCGCACCGCGTCGCGCCCGCTTTGTTCGAGGTCGCGCTTGATCTCGGGCTGGCTGGTGTCGAGCCAGTGCAGGAAGCCCTGCAACGAGGGCGGATGGATCCGCTCGACCGCCAGCGCCAGGGCCATGAATTCGTCGATCGGGTCCTCCGCCTCCTGGCCGAGCCGGGCCAGCAGCGCCCGCCGCCCGCCGAGCGGGCCGAGGATCCGGGCATACAGCGCCTGCGGCGGCAGCCGGTCGGCCAGCGCCAGCAGGTCGGACAGAGTGAGATAGGCCCGCTCGAACGCCGGATCGCGGGTCAGGCCGGCGGCCAGCGCGCTCCACAGCGAGGTTTCGCCCCGGTCGTGGGCCAGGGTGAACACTTGGGTCTCGTCCAGCCCGACCAGCGGCCCCTTCAGCACGGTGGCCAGGGTCAGATCGTCCTCGGGCAGCAGCAGGAAACGGCCGAGCGCCATCAGGTCCATCACCGCCATTTGGTCGGTCAGCACCATCCGGTCGGCCCCGGCCACCGCCACTTTCAGCGTCTTCAGCTCGCGCACCAGATCCTCGACCAGCGGGCCGCGCCGCCGCACCAGCACCAGGATGTCGCCGGCCCGCACCGGCCGGCCGCGCGATTCCAGCGTCTCGCGGCCGATCATCGCCGCGATCCGCCCGGCCAGCAGGCGGGCCAACCGGGCCGGCGGCGAATCGCCCCGGATCCGCTCGACCGGCGGCTTCCACGGCGGCGGGGCGTCGAGCGGGCGCGGCGCCACCGGCGGCCAGATCTCGACCCGTCCGCCGGCCCCGGCGCGGTGGGCGAGGTGGGTGATGTCCTCGTCCGGCCCGGCGATGCCGTCGCGGCCGGGGGCGGCGGGGGCGAACACCGCGTTGACCGCATCGAGCACGGCGCGGCCAGAGCGGAACGACAGGTTGAGGGCGATTTCGTCCCAGCGTTGGCCGGCCGCCGGCACCGCGTGGGCGAAGCGGGCGCGCATCGCGGCGAAGGCGCGCGGGTCGGCGCGCTGGAACGAATAGATCGACTGCTTGGCGTCGCCGACCGCGAACACGGTGCGGGTGCGCCCGCCGGCGCCGACATCGGCGAAGAATTCCCCGGTCAGCGCCGCCACCACCGCCCATTGGTCGGGGGTGGTGTCCTGGGCCTCGTCGATCAGCACATGGTCGATGCCGCCGTCGAGCTTGTACTGCACCCAGGCGGTCTGGCCCGGCCGGGTCAGCAGGTCGCGCGCGGCCAGGATCAGGTCGTCGTAATCCAGCGCCGCCCGCGCCGCCTTGGCCCGGCGGTAAGACTCGAGCAAAGCGGAGCCGAGGGTCAGCAGCGCGGCGGTGGCGGCGAGGATGCCGGCGGCGCGCAGCCTGTCCTCGACCCGCAGCACCCGCTCGGCCTCGGCCTCCAGGGCGTCGAGGCTGGCCGGGTCGGCTTCCCGCACCCCCTTGGAGGCCAGGGTCTGGCGGATCTCGCCCTCGCGGGTCAGGAACTGATCGACCCACCCGCCCCAGCCGGCGGCCCGCCCGGCCGGGTCGGCCAGCCACGCCGCCATCCCTTCGGCCCGCTTCTGGTCGGTCTTGCCGCCCTGCG
>JBDLVO010000429.1:0-5161 GCA_039804805.1 Pseudomonadota bacterium | reverse complement strand
CGCCGCCGCGCTGGCGGCCGGCGGCCGGCTGGCCGGGGCCAATCTGCCGGCGGCGCTGACCCGGCCGGTCGCCCGCGGCACCGCGCCGGCCGAGCTGGTCGCCCGTCTCGGCCTCGACCGGCCGCTGCCCGAGGCCGAACAGGCCGACCTCGCCGAGGAGATCCGCGCCAGCCATTGCGGCCTGATGCCCGAGGCGGCGATCCCCGGCATGGTCCGGGTCCAGCAGGCCCGCGATGCCAGCATGGCCGAAACCGTCGCCGCCCTGGCCGCGACCGGCCCGGTGGTGCTGATCGCCGGGGCCGGCCATGTCCGCGCCGATCGCGGCGTGCCGGCCCGGCTGCGCCGGCTGGCCCCCGGTCTGGTCATGCGTTCGGTCGGGCTGGTCGAGGTGGCCGAGGGCGAAACCGATCCCGCCGCCATCGCCGCCCGCTTCCACGCCGCGACGGTGCCGTTCGATCTGGTCTGGTTCACCGGCCGGCCCGAGCGCGAGGATCCGTGCGAGACGCTGCGTCGCCGCCAGGGCGCGACGCCCTGACCCGGTGAGCGTTTGGGATTCTTCCCATCGTTCCCGCTTGCATTGCCGATGGGATTTATCCCATTATCGCCGCTTGCGAGGCAGGGACGGGGAGCGGGATGGATCTCGACGCGCTGGAGCGGCGGTTCGATGGCCCGATCGAGCCGGCGCTGCTGGCGCCGGCGGGGCAGGGGGCGGCGCGGCGGGCGGCGGCGCTGGTCCTGGCCCGGCGCCGGGTGGCGGCGGACCAACGGATTCTGGCCGCCCGGCTGGGCTGGCGCGCCGACGATGGCGGGCGCGGACTCGGCGCGGCGGCGGTGGCGGCGGCGATCGCGGCGGCGCGGGCCGATCTGGCCGCCAGCCGGCGCCATCTCGCCGCGATGCTCGCCGCCGGGCGCCATTGCCCTTGACGGGGCGGTGGAGGTATGGTGGCGGCGCGACCGCGAGGCAGGGCCGCCGCCGGTTGCGGCCCGTCCGGTCACAGTGGAGGAGGGGAACGGTGATGGGTTTGTTTTCGGATCTCAAGAAGAAGGCGTCCGACGCCCTCAATCAGGCGCTGGTCGAGCATCCGGAGTACAAGGAGCGGGCGGTGAAGGTGGCCGGCGATCTTCAGGCCTTCGGCCAGAAGGCGGCGGAAGAGCTCCAGAAGAAGGCCCCGGCCGTCAAGGACGCCCTCAATGTCGGCGCGCTGAAGGCGGTCGAGTTGGGGCAGAAGGCGGTCGATGCCCTGCCGCCGGCGATCGACCAGTTGAAGGGGACCCTGGCCAACGTCCAGGCCAAGGTCGCCAAGGACGTGCCGGCCAAGACCGAGCCGGCCAAGGACGCTTCCTCGAAGTAAACTGCGCCGCCGCGCCGGTCCGGCCTTGCCGCCGGTCCGGCGTTCAGCCGCCGGGGGGCGGCCAGGACAGCGTGACGGCGAGGCCGCCCCAGTCGGAGCGGCCGAAGCCGAGCCCGAGTCCGAGCAGGGCGGCGAGGTCGCTGACGATCGCCAGCCCCAGCCCGGAGCCGGGAATCGACAGGTCGAGGCGGGTGCCGCGCTGGGTGGCCAGCGCCCATTCCTCGGCCGACAGGCCGCGCCCGTCATCCTCGACGGCGAGGCCGGCGGCATCGGCCCGCACCCGCACCCGGCCCCGCGCCCATTTGCAGGCATTGTCCATCAGATTGCCGAGGATCTCGGCCAGATCGTCGCGCCCGAGCGGGGCCAGCGCATCGGGGGCGCAGGCCAGCTCGATGGTCAGGGCGCGGCCGGCATGGATCTTCAGCAGGGTGTCGCGCAGTTCCGCCGCCACCTCGGCCACCGCCACCCGGGCGCCGAGCGGGCCGGACGGCGCCGCCTCGGCGCGGGCGCGGGCGAGATGGACCTCGACCAGCCGGGCCAGCCGGCCGATCTGGGCGTTGATCTCGGCGCGGTCGGGCTGGGGGGCGGCCAGCTCGGCCTCGATCACCGCCAGCGGGGTCTTGAGCCCGTGGGCCAGCGCGCCGACATGGGCGCGGGCGCGGGCGATCAACTGGGCGTCATGGTCGAGCACCTGGTTGAGCGCGGCCACCAGCGGGGCGATCTCGGCCGGGGCGGCGGGATCGAGCCGGCCGCCCTCGCGCCGCAGCCGGGCCAGCGCCCCGGCCAGCCGGCCGAGCGGGCGCAGGCCGTAGCCGATCTGGAGCGCCACCGCCGCGATCAGCCCGAGCCCCAGCCCGCCCAGCGCCAGCAGCAGCAGCAGATGGAAACGGGCGATTTCCATCTCGACTTCGCGGCGCGGCGCGGCGACGGCAACATGCAGCGGCCGGCTGCCATCGGGGAAGATCAGGTCGCGCTCGGCGGTCTCCAGTTCCTCCTGGCGTGGGCCGTGGTCGCGGCGGAAGCCGACGCTGCCGTCGCCGGCCGGCGGCGACACCGGCAGCGCCGCGTCCCACAGCGAGCGCGAGCGGGCGAGCGGCGTGACTCCGTCCGACACCTGCCAGTACCAGCCGGAATAAGGCTGGTCGAAGCGCGGATCGCCCAGCAGCGAGCCGACCCGCACCGAACCGTCCGGGGCGAACGACACCTGGGCGGTCAGGGCGCGCAGTTGGGCGCGCAGCCGCTCGTGCAGGCCGGTCTCGACCGTGTCGCGGAAGGCGGCGCTCAGCACCCAGCCCCCCACCGCCAGCGCCAGCGCCAGCCACAGCCCGGCGCCGAGGATCAGCCGGGTGCGCAGCGACAGCGGCCGTCGCCCGGTCGGCACGGCCGGGGCCTCGGCCGGCGGCGGCGCGCTCATTCCTCCGCCGCCGGCGGGTCGAGCCGCCAGCCCTGGCCGCGCAGGGTGTGGATCAGCTCGACCCCCAGCTTGCGGCGGATGCGGGCGATCAGCACGTCGAGCACGTTGGACTCCGGGTCGGCGTCGCGGTCGTAGACATGGTCGATCAGTTCGCTCCGCCCGACCACCTGCCCCTGGTGATGGGCCAGATAGGACAGGATGCGGAATTCCTGCGCGGTCAGCGCCAGCGGCAGCCCGTCGAGGCTGGCCTTGCCCGCCAGGGTATCGACCCGGAGCGGACCGCACACCAGTTCCGGGCTGGCATGGCCGGCGGCGCGGCGGATCAGGGCGCGCAGCCGGGCCACCACCTCCTCCATCTCGAACGGCTTGGTGACGTAATCGTCGGCCCCGGCGGCGAAGGCGGCGGATTTTTCGGCCCAGCGGCTGCGCGCGGTCAGCACCAGCACCGGCAGCGCCTTGCCGGCGGCGCGCCAGCGGCCGAGCACCGATACCCCGTCGAGCTGGGGCAGGCCGAGATCGAGCACCGCCGCGTCATAGGGCTCGGTCTCGCCCAGATAGCAGCCGGTCTCGCCGTCATAGGCGGTATCGACCACGAAGCCGGCCGCCTCCAGCGCCTGTTCCAGCCGCAGGGTCAGACGCGGCTCGTCCTCGACCACCAGCACCCTCATCGCCGCTCCTTGCTTTTCAGCAGGGTGCCGTCTCGGGCGTCGTAGATCAGCTTGCGCAGCGTGCCGTCGCGGTCGATCAGCTTGATCTCGTAGACCGGGTGGCCATGGTGGGTGTCGAGTTCGGCCTCGATCATCTCGCCGCCGAAATCGTGCTCGACCCGGTCGAGCACCCGGCCGAGCGGCAGGATCTCGCCGGCCAGCACCGCCCGGCGGGCGCGGTCGTGATCGTCGTCGTCGTGACCGCCATGGCCCCAGCCGCCGTGGCCGGGGCCGTCGTCATGGTCGTCGGCCCGGGCCGGCGCGGGGACGGCGGCGAGCGCGAGCGCCAGGGTCAGCGCCAGGAGCGGGATTTTCCTCATGCCGGCCTTTTTAGCCGATCGCGGATGAACCGGCGATGACTCGGCGCGTCACGACCGGTTCAGGCGCGTCCTGTCACGATCGGGGCCAACGTGATTGAACGGAGTTCCCGCCATGATTGGCAAGATGATCCTGCAAGGCCTCGCCGCCGCCGCGCTGGTCGCCACCGCCGCCACCGTCTATGCCGCCGGCGACGGCGCCGCCTCGACCGCCGGTTCGTCCGCCGCCGGCCCCGGCGCCGCCAGCCCGTCCCCCACCGGCACCGGCTATCTGCCCGCCGGCGGCGGCGGCCGCGACGCCGCCGCCGGGTCCGGCCGGTCCCACCATGACGACGACGATGATGACGATGACCACGACAGCCGCGACCGGCGCGACCACCATCACCGCGACCACCCGCGCGGGGGAGATGAGCGATGAGACCGGCCGGCGCCGAGACCCGGCCGGTGCCCGCCTGGGAGCGGGTCGCCTGCCGGCTGTGGCACGCCGCTTTGGCCGGCGGCTTCCTGGTGGCCTGGCTGACCGCCGACGAGGACACCTACCGGATGCATGTGTTCGCCGGCTGGTGGGTGGTCGGCGCGGTGCTGGCGCGGCTGGCGCTGGCGGTGATCGCCACCCCGCGCGGGCCGCTGGCGCTGGTCCGGCCCGGCCGTCCGGCGGCGATGCTGGCCTTTGCCGCGCTGGTGCTGGGGACGGTCGGCGCGGCGGGGTGGAGCGGGGTGGTCGCCGACGGCCATCCCATGGTCGAGGACCTGCATGAGGGCCTCAGCAACCTCGCCTTGGCGGCGATCGGCCTGCATGTCGGGCTGGTGATGTGGCTGGTGCGCGGCCGCTGGCTGCGGCCGCGTCCGGCCGAGCGCGCGGCCCAGCCGCTGCGCCTGCTGCTGATCGGCGGCGGGCTGGCGGCGGCGCTGCTGGCGGCCGGGCCGGCCCGGGCCGGCGATCCCGCCCGCGATGCCTTGCTGGCCGGGCTGGCCAAGGCGGCGCGGGCCGAGGATTCCGCCTTCACCGCCTTTTCGCCCGCGCGGGGCGAAACGCTCTACCGCGCCCGCACCGGCGCCAATGCCGAACTGGCCGCCTGCGCCACCTGCCACGGCGACGATCCGACCCGGCCCGGCCGCCATGCCAAGACCGGGCGCGAGATCCGCCCGGCGGCGCTGTCGGCCACTCCCTCCCGTTTCACCGATCCCGACAAGGTGGCGGAACGGTTCGATCGCGACTGCCCGGCGGTGCTGGGGCGGGCCTGCTCGGCGCGCGATCGCGGCGATTACCTCACCTTCCTGATGTCGAAATGACGGAGACGACGATGCGTCCCTTCCTGCTGCTGACCGGCCTGTCCCTGCTGCTGGCCCCGCCGGCCGTCGCCGATCAGG
>JBDLVO010000428.1:0-4248 GCA_039804805.1 Pseudomonadota bacterium | reverse complement strand
TCGAATCCCTTCGCCCGCTCCAATTTCTCTAAAACAGCGAAAACAGAACTGCCGAGACGGGCCGCGCAAGCGGCCTTCGTCGTTTTTGTCTGCTGCGCCCGTCATGGCGCGTAGCGCCATGACGGGCGCTGTCCGGTTGGTTGTGGTGGCGGGCGCGGAGAATACGGGGACCAATCTCCGCAGAGGCGGTCGTCGCTGCTGGCGGATCAAAGCTGTATAGCGTCAGCGCCGGTTTCAGATCCTCATGCTCGAAGGCGCTGGCCATGCGATTGATCTCGCCCGATCGCGCGCCGACTGCCCTCGCCGTCCTTGGTGTCCATCATCGCCATCGCCGACAGGAACGGGAGGCGCCTTGCCGCGTCATCAATCTGAATGTACCCTGGCGTGACGGATTGTGAGGCATGACCAAGCATCGCGCGGAGGGTCAGCTTCGAGAAGCCAAGCTCTCCCGCCATGCCAGCGCCTCCGGAGCCCTTCCCTCCGCGTTCGTCTCCGCCGGGCTTCGCCGTCTTCCCATTCTTGCCGTCGGTCTGCATCTGCTCGATGTCAGCGATTTTGAGATGTCGGACTAAACGCTGTCCGAGCCGTGGTTTGAGGGGCGTCCTGATTCCGCCGCCGGGGCGGGACATTGCCCGCACATGAAAAACGGCCCGTCCAGAGGACGGGCCGTTGATCGGTCGAAACCGGCGTCGGC
Organism: Pseudomonadota bacterium; assembly: GCA_039804805.1. Classification (GTDB taxonomy): domain Bacteria; phylum Pseudomonadota; class Alphaproteobacteria; order Rhodospirillales; family Magnetospirillaceae; genus Phaeospirillum. Next base: position 3,554 of record JBDLVO010000428.1, on the reverse strand, counting down.
AATCAGTTCAGCTTGCCGGGCAGGACCTTGATCGAGTCGTCGACCAGCTTGCCGCGCTGGGCCGGGGTCAGCGTCTCGCCGATCACCCGGGTGGCGGCACCGATCGCGACCTCGACCGCGGCGTTCTGGACCTCGCGCAGCGCCTGGGCCTCGGCCTGGGCGATGCGGTCGAGCGCCATCTGTTCGCGCCGCTTCATCTGCTGTTCGAGATCCTGGGCGGCCTGACGGGACAGGCGTTCCGCCTCGGCCTTGGCGTGGGCGATGATTTCCTCGGCCTCGCGCATCGCGTCGCGCTGCTTGCGCTGGTAGGTGGCCAGCAGTTCCTGGGCCTCCTCGCGCAGGCGCAACGCCTCGTCGATCCGCGCCTTGATCTTGGCGGAGCGGGCGTCGAGGGCGGCGGCGATGGCACGGGCCACCGGGCGCCACGCCAGACCGATCACCAGCAGGAAGGCGACATTCACCCAGAAATGGGCTTCGGTGTAGAACGGGCCGGCATGGGCGGCCGCCTCGGTGGCGGCATAAGCGGAGGAGATCATCGGGCCTGCTCCTGGAAGGCGGCGGCGACCGAGGCTTCAAGGCGGGCGGCCGGGGCCGGCTTGCCAATCAGGCGCTCGACCACCGCGCCGGCGACCTCGACCGCCACGGTGCGGACGTTGGCCAGGGCCTCGGTCTTGGCGGCGGCGATGCGGGCCTCGCCGGCCTTGATCAGATCGGCCAGACGGGCGGCCTGGGCGCGGTTGCGCTCGTCGGCCTCGCGGGCCAGCCGCTCGGCGGCCTCGCGGATCACTTTCTGGGCCTGGGCACGGGAATCGGCCAGGGCCTTCTCATAGGCGGCGATGGCGGCGTCGGCCTCGGCCTTGAGCTGCGCCGCCTTCTCGAGATTGTCGTCGATCTTGCGCTGGCGTTCGTCGAGAACGACGGCGATCCGGGGCAGGGCCACCAGGGCCATCAGCGCGTACAGCGCGATGAAGGTGAGCAGCAGCCAGAACAGCTGCGGCGTGAACAAGGCCGGGTCGAACTGAGGCATCCCGGAAGCTCCTGGACAGTGAGGGACGGCGAAGGAAAATCCTCCCCCCGAAGACGGGGTGGGCCGCGACCGGGAGGTCCCGCGCGGCGCCGGTCCCGTCCTCCGAGGAGAACCGTCGACTTACTTGAAGAGGATCATCAGCGAAATAACCAGGGCGAACAGCGCGATCGCCTCGGTCACCGCGAAGCCGATCCAGGCATACAGCTCGACGTTCGACTTGGCCGACGGGTTGCGGCCGACGGTGGCGATCAGCGACGACCACACCGAGCCGACGCCGACGCCCGAGCCAATCACGCCGATGGCAGCCAGACCGGCACCGATGACTTTCGCAGATTCGTAATCCATGTTCCTCAAGCTCCTTCAGGGACAGAAAATCAAGCCAAGGGACCCTGCCGCCGGCTCAATGCATGTGGATGGCGTCGTGCAGATAAATGCAGGTCAGCACGGTGAAGACATAGGCCTGCAGCAGGGCGATACCGATTTCCAGCACCGTCACCGCCGACAGGAAGGCGAAGGGGAAGACCCCCGGCAGCACGTACATCGACCCGAGGGTGACGACGAACCCGCCCAGAATCTTCAGGATGATGTGTCCGGCGGTCATGTTGGCGAACAGTCGGACCGACAGGCTGATCGGACGCGACAGGTACGAGATCACCTCGATCGGCACCAGCACCACCGCGGTCGCCAGCGGCGCCCCCTCGGGGAAGAACATCCGCAGGAAGTGGAAGCCGTGGCGCCAGAACCCGATCACCGTCACGCCGACGAACACCACCGCCGCCAGGGCGAAGGTGACGACGATGTGGCTGGTGTAGGTGAAGCCGATCGCCGGAATCGGCATCAGGCCGAGCACGTTGCCGAACAGCACGAACATGAACAGGGTGAACACGAAGGGGAAATACCGCCGCCCCTCGCTGCCGACATTGCTGCGCAACATGCCGGCGATGAATTCGTAGAAGATTTCCGCCAGCGATTGCCAGCGGCCCGGAACCAGCGCCCGCGAACGGACCGACAGGGTCAGGAACAGGGTGGACAGCGCGACCGCCAGCACCATCATCGCCGAGGAATTGGTGAACGAGATGTCCACCCCGGCAACCTTGAGCGGGATCAACGGCAGGATCTGGAACTGTTCGATGGGATTACTCACAGCACGCCTCTTTCAATGGTCCTGCGCCTGTCCGGCGCGCCGCTGCGCCTGGCCGTAACCGACCGTCTGATCCAGGCCGCGCATGACGCGGAGCACATTCATGACACCGGCCGCCCCTCCGAGAAAGAGGCACGGCACCAGCAACCAGGGGGACGTCCCCAGCCAGGCGTCCAACACCCAGCCAAGCCCCGCCCCCAACACCAGACCGGCGATCAGTTCGATGCCGATGCGAAAGCCCAGCCCCATGCTGGTGGGGCCGCCCTTGCGCTCCGCCTCCCGACCCGATGCCTTGTCCTCGCGCTGACGCGCCTGGTGCAGACGGGCTTCGAAATCGTCCAGCGGCGGGGTGGAATCGGGATCAGCCATGTCGCGCGCCCTCGAAAAGCCCCCACTGGCCCGACGGTGCCAAAAGCGCGGGCACCATAAGGGGTAGGCCCACCCGTGTCAAGGGCGGAAACCGCGCCGACTAACGTGCTGTTTTTAAAGAAGGAAAAGGTTTCGTTTCGGTGACCGGACCGCCAGACGGCGGGTGGGGTGGCGACGGCCGGCCAACCCTAAGGGGTGGCCGGCGCATCCCCGCCCGCCGGGGCCGGGCTCAGAACGAGCTGTCGTCGAAACCGCCGTCATCATAACCGACGTCGCCGCCGGCATCGACGCCGAAATCGCCGGACGGGTCATAGCCGCCCTGATCCGCCACCTGGGTGTCGTAGGACACCGGCGCGCCGAGATGCTCGGCCCCCGCCGCCGAGGCAACGTTGGCGGCGTTGGCGGCATGGCCGCCGAACATGTTGGAAATGCTCTCGGCCAGCAGCACGCCGCCCGCCACGCCGACGGCGGTGCCGGCGGCGGTGCGCAGGAAGCTGCCTCCGGCCGACGGCGCGCCCCACGGGCTCGGCTGGCCGTAGCCCGGCTGCTGCGGATAGCCCGGCTGGGGCGGGTAGCCCGGCTGCTGGGGATAGGCCTGCTGCGGATAGGCCGGTGGGGCCGGCGGGGTCTGCGGCACGCGCGACCGGCCGAACGGGTTGAGGCCGGAGAACAGCCCGCCCGAGGGGGCCGGGGCCTGCGGCTGACGGGCGGCCTGGAGCGCCGCGATCTGGCGCTCAAGGTCGGCGATGCGCGCCTGGGCGTCGTTGAGCGCCTGTTCCTGCACCACCACCGCCTCGACCAGCTGGTAGCCGGCATCGGGGTTCTGGCGCATCGAGGCCTGGATCAGCGCATCGGCCTCGGGATCCTTCGGCGCGCCGGCGAGGCGGGCCAGCCGGTCGAACACGCTCTGAATCAGGGACCGTTCCTGGGGGGTCATGGTCGTGACCTTCCGCGAGTGTTGTGGCAAACGTCGAATAATCTGGGGGCGGCGGCCGATTTGTCCAGTGGCACCCCGAT
>JBDLVO010000427.1:0-5579 GCA_039804805.1 Pseudomonadota bacterium | reverse complement strand
CCATCACGGCTTCGCCCGCCTGCCCGGGGTCGGCATCGCCGAACGCCACTGGCGCTTCACCCCCGAGCGGCTGGAGTTGCGCGACCGGCTCGACGGCCACAGCCGCCACGAGGTCACCCGCCGGCTGCATACCGCCTGCGCGGTCGAACGGGCCGAGCGCGGGGTGATCCTGACCACCCCGCGCGGCCGGCGCTTCCACCTCGCCGCCGGCGATGCCCCGGTCCTGGTGGTGGCGGAGCAGAGCTGGCAGGCCTATGGCGCGCCGGTTCCCGCCACCCGGCTGGAGGTGACCTTGTTCGCCCGCCTGCCCTGGACCGGTCTGCTGACGATCGAGGTTTTGTAGCGATGTGCGGTCTGGCCGGCCTGTTCCTGCCCACGGGGGCGCCCGCCGCCGAGGCCGATCTGGCGGCGATGCTGGCGGTGATGCGCCATCGCGGCCCCGACGGCAGCCGCCGCCACCTTTCTGCCGACCGCCGGTTCCAGGCCGGTTTCACCCGCCTCGCCATCATCGACCGTGAAGGCGCCGATCAGCCGCTGGTGCGCGACGACGGCGCCCTGGTGCTGCTCGGCAATGGCGAGATCTACAATTACCGCGAATTGCGCGCCGGGCTCGAATCGCGTGGCGTGACGTTCCAGACCCGGGGCGACATGGAACCGGCGCTGGAGGCCTACCGCGCCGAGGGCGATGCCTTCGTCGAGCGCCTCAACGGCATGTTCGCCCTGGCGATTTACGACCGGCGCGGCGGCGCGCTGCGGCTGATCCGCGACCGGCTGGGGATCAAGCCGCTCTATTGGGCCCGGCTGCCCGGCGGTGGGATCCTGTTCGCCTCCGAGATCAAGGCGCTGTTCGCCTCCGGCCTGCTCGCCCCGGCGGTGGACGAAACGGCGGTGGCGGCGTGGCTGGCCCATGGCTATGTCCCGGCCCCCGCCACCCTCTATCGCGGGGTGATGAGTCTGCCGCCCGGCTGCCGCCTGCTGGCCCGCGCCGACGGCACGGTGACGGTCGAACGCTACTGGCAGGCCCGCCCCGCCGCCGATCTGCCGTCCGACCCCGACGCGATCGGCGCCGCCCTGACCGCATTGCTCGACGACGCGGTCGGGCTGCAATTGCGCGCCGACGTGCCGGTGGGGGCGATGCTGTCGGGCGGGATCGATTCCGGCCTGCTGGTGGCGCTGGCGGCGCGCCGGCTCGACCGCCCGCTCAAGACCTACACCGTCCGCTTCGCCGGGGCGGCGGTCGATGAGACCCCGCTGGCGGCGGCGGTGGCGCAACGCTACGGCACCGACCACACCGTGTTCGACCTCGCCACCGACCGCGCCGCCGATTTGCTGCCCCGGCTGGCCTGGTACGCCGACGCGCCGCTGGCCGATGCCAGCCTGCTGCCCAACCACCTGATCAATCAGGTGATCGGCGCCGAGACCCGGGTGGTGCTCAACGGCACCGGCGGCGACGAATTGTTCGCCGGCTACGGCCGGTATTTCCGCCTGCCGGTCGAGGCGCGCTGGTTGCGCCTGCCCGCGCCGCTGCGCCGCGCCGCGCTGGCGGTGCTGCGTCGGGCCGATCCGCTGCTGGCGTGGAAGCTGGCCCGCGCCGACAAGTTCGACAGCGACCGGGGCGGCTATCTGCACGACCATTCGACCCAGTTTCCGCCGCCGCTGCTGCGCCGGCTCGGCTGCCGGCTGCCGCCGGTGGCGCCGGCCCAGGCCGAATGGTTCGCCCGCTTCGCCGGCCCGGCCGACAGCGGCGCGCTGTTCGCCGAACTCAACACCTATCTGCCCGAGGACCTGCTGACCCTGCTCGACCGCACCAGCATGGCCCATTCGGTCGAGGGGCGGGTGCCGCTGCTCGATCACCGGCTGGTCGAGGCGGCGCTGGCGGTGCCGCCGGAGATCCGCGCCCCCGGCGGCCGGCAGAAGGCCCTGGAGCGGGCGATCGCCGCCCCCTTCCTGCCCGAGGCGGTGCTGACCGCCCCCAAGCAGGGCTTCGCCTCGCCGGTGCCGGCGTGGTTCCTGACCGGCGGGCTGGCCGGCCCGACCGAACGGCTGCTGACCCGCCCGGCCGCCCTGGCGCGCGGCTGGTGGAGCGCCGAGGGCGTCCGCCGCCTGCTGGCCGACCCCGGCCGCCACGCCTTCCGCCTCTATGCCCTGCTGATGCTGGAACTGACGATTCGTCTTCAGGTCGAAACCCCGCTGTCGGCCCCGCCCGACGTCCCCCTCGCCGAGATCGCCGATGCCGCCTGAGCCGCAAGTCGCGGGCTCCGCCCGCACCCGCCAAGGGCCGAGGGCCCTTGGAACCCGTTGGTTGTCGCGCGCAGGTCAGGGCACGGGCGGAGCCCGCAGATCATGACCGCGCCCGCCGATGTCAGCGTGGTGATGCCGGCCTATCGCAACGCCGCCACCATCGGCCGCGCTTTGGCCTCAATCGCCGGGCAAACCGTTCCTCCGCGCGAGGTGATCGTGGTCGATGACGGTTCGGACGATGACACCGTCGCCGTGGTCAAGGCGATGGCCCGGCGGATGGGGCCGGTGCGGCTGCGGCTGTTCACCCAGCCCAACCAGGGGGCCGGGGCGGCGCGCAACCGGGCGGTGGCGGTAGCCGGGGGGACGTGGCTGGCCTTCCTCGACGCCGATGATCAATGGCTGCCGACCAAGCTGGAGCGGTCGCTGGCCGAAAGCGACGGGTTGGTAATGAGCTCGCACAATCTGATCAACGTCGCCCCCGACGGCACCGAGAGCTACAACGACAGCCGCGCCCGCTGGCGGCGCGATCCGGCCGATCCCTATCGCACTTTGTTCCTGCGCGGCTTCATCTCCTCCTCGACCGTGCTGGTGCGGCGCGAGGCGCTGGTCGCCGCCGGCGGCTTCGATGAGACCCTGCGCTCGGCCCAGGATTACGAGATGTGGCTGGCGGTGCTGGCCGGGGCCGGCGACCGCTTCCGTACCTTCGGCGATCCGCTGCTGCGCTACACCCTGGCCCCCGACGGCATCACCAGCCGGATCGACCGCAAGGTCGCCTGTTCGCTGGCGATCCTGCGCCGGCACATGGGGATCCTGCGCCGCCGGCCCGGCCCGGTGCTGCGCCTCGTCGTGCTGCGGGCGGCGATCATCCATTACGAGGCGATCCAGGCCTATCGCGCCCGCCGCCAGTGGGGCCGGGCCGCGCTGGAGCTGCTGCGCTTTCCGTTCCGGCTGGCCGGGCTGCTGGCGGCGCTGCCGTTCGCGCGCGGCGCGCGGCCGGATTTCCTCGCTTGCCCTCATCCCGATTGTGTCGAGGTGCCGCTATGTGCGGGATAGCCGGACTGACCGGGGCCACCCCGGAAACCCTCGACCGCATGCGCGGCCTGCTGCGCCATCGCGGCCCCGACGGCCAGGGGCGGTTCCTGTGCGACCGCACCGGAATCGGCCTCGCCCATACCCGCCTGGCCGTGATCGAGCTGACCGATGCCGGCCGTCAGCCGATGCTGTCGCCCTGCGGCCGCTGGGCGATCGTCTTCAACGGCGAGATCTACAATCACGCCGAATTGCGCGCCGATCTGGTCCGGCGCGGCCATGCCTTTCGCGGCGGCTCCGATACCGAGGTGCTGCTGACCCTGCTGGCGGCCGAGGGGGTGGCGGCGCTCGACAAGCTGGTCGGGATGTTCGCCTTCGCCCTGCTCGACCGCGACAGCGGCGAGATCCTGCTGGCGCGCGACCGGGTCGGCATCAAGCCGCTGGTGTGGGCGCCGCTGCCCGGCGGCGGGCTGGCCTTCGCCTCCGAGATCCGCGCCCTCGCCACCGTGCTCGGGGTCGATCTGGCCGTCGATCCGGTCGCGCTGTCGGACTTCCTCGCCTGCCTCTACGTCCCGGCGCCGCGCACCATCCATGCCGGCATCCGCAAGCTGCCGCCCGGCCACTGGCTGCGCTGGAACCCGCGCCAGCGCAGCGCCGAGATCGGCCGCTGGTGGGCGCCGCGTTTCGGCGGCGGCCGCCGTCTCTCCACCGACGCGGCGGTCGAGGAACTGATGCCCCGGCTGCGCGCGGCGGTGCGCTCCTGCCTGGTCGCCGACGTGCCGGTCGGCTGCTTCCTGTCGGGCGGGGTCGATTCGGCGGTGGTGGCGGCGCTGATGACCGAGGCGCAGGGGCGCGGCCGGGTCGCCAGCTTCACCATGACCTTCACCGAGCCGGCCTATGACGAGCGGGCCGAGGCCCGCGCCGTCGCCACCGAGTTGGAAACCGTCCACACCGAACTGCCGGCCTCGGCCGATCTCGCCGGCGGGCTCGAGCGGATGGTGGCGGCGTTCGGCGAGCCGTTCGGCAACCCGACCGCGCTGCTGATCGGCGAATTGTCCCGCCTCGCCCGCCAGCATGTCACCGTGGCGCTGGTCGGCGACGGCGGCGACGAATTGTTCGCCGGCTATCCGCGCTATCGCGGCGGGCTGTGGGCGGCGCGCTGGCGGCGGATCCCCCGTTTCCTGCGCCGGGGTCTGATCGAGCCGGCGGTCGCCTTGCTGCCGGAAAGCCAGTCGGGCCGCCACACCCTGCGCCGGCTGCGCGAATTCGTCGCCGGGGCCGGCCAGGACACCGCCGAAATGTATGCCGGCTGGGTCGAATATTTCACCCCGGCGCAGCGTCGGGCCCTGCTCGGCGGCGCGCTGCCGCCCCGGCCGATCGCCGAGCTGCTGCGCGCCACCGGCCACCGCCATGCCCTCGACGCGATGCAGGAAACCGATCTGCTGTCGTTCCTGCCCGGCAATCTGCTGGCCTATGGCGATACGATGAGCATGATGCATGCGCTGGAACTGCGGCTGCCGCTGCTCGATCACCGCCTGATCGAGGCGGTGGGCGAGCTGTCCGCCGCCACCCGTTTCGCCGCCGGTCCCAAGACCCTGCTGCGCGCCGCCGGACGGCGCCTGCTGCCGGCGGCGCTGATCGACCGCCCCAAGCGCGGCTTCAACCCGCCGATGGCCCGCTGGCTGCGCCAGGATCTCGCGCCGCTGGTGGCCGAGCGGCTGGTGCCGGAGCGGATGGCCCGGCTCGGGCTCGACTGGGCCGGGGTGGCGCCGCTGCTGGCCGAACACCGCGCCGGCCGGCGCGATCTGTCGCTGCCGGTGTGGGCGCTGCTGGTTCTCGATTGCTGGCATGAAGGACTTTGCCGATGATCATCACCCAGGCCCCGCTGCCCGACCGGGCGATGCTCGAGCGTGCCCGTCTCCCCGCCTTCACCGATTCCTCGCTGATCCGGCCGTGGCGTCGTCCCGGCGACGAGGCCCGCCTGATCGACCGCACCGCCCACGGCCTCGCCGCGCTGGCCCGCGCCGTGGCCGAGCGCACCGGCGCGCCCCCCCGGGTCGGCCTGCCGGCCTGGATCTGCTCGCAGGCGCTGGAGCCGTTGCGCCGCACCGGGGCCGGGCTGACCTATCTGCCGGTGTCGGGACGCGACGGCACCATCGACTGGGCGGCGGCCGAGGCGATGGGCGGGTTCGACATCCTGATCGTGGTCCACACCTTCGGTCAGCCGGTCGATCTCGAACCGGCGCGGCGGCTGCGCGCCCGCCATGGCTGCCTGCTGGTCGAGGACGCCGCCCATGTGCTGGCGCCGA
>JBDLVO010000426.1:0-4366 GCA_039804805.1 Pseudomonadota bacterium | reverse complement strand
CCGGGGCATCGCCCCGGCGGGTCGCGGGCAGAGCCCGCGCAACATCGATGGTAGGCGCGCAGGCGAGGACGGCCTAGGATAGTCCCTCCCCCGCCGCACGGCCCCTGGAAATGCTGCCCGTTCACGTCCACAGCCTGGGCGACACCGCCTTTTCGCTCGAATTCGCCGAGGACGGCGCCGCCGCCGCCCTGGCGGCGATCCTGGGCCGGGCCGGCCTGCCCGGACTGGTCGAACTGGTGCCGACCCCCCGCGCCCTGCTGGTGATCTACGACCCGCTGACGACCACTCGGGCCGCGCTGGAGCCGGCGGTGCGGGCGCTGGCGGCCCAGGCGGCAACCGAGACAGCGCCGCCGCCGCGCCACTGGGTGCTGCCGGTCTGCGCCGAGGGCGATTTCGCCCCCGACCTCGCCGAGATCGCCGCCGCCACCGGCCTGTCTCCCGACGGCGTGCTCGACCGCCTGTGCGCCAGCCCGCTGCGGGTGGCGATGCTGGGCTTCCTGCCCGGCTTCGCCTATCTCGACGGGCTCGACCCGGCGCTGCACCGGCCCCGCCGCGCCAGCCCGCGCCCGCGCGTCCCGGCCGGCGCGGTGGCGATCGCCGGAAGCCGGGCGGCGGTCTATCCCGCCGCCAGCCCGGGCGGCTGGCATCTGCTCGGCCGCTGCCCGCTGGTGCTGTTCGATCCCCACGCCAGCCCGCCCACCCCGTTCGCCGCCGGCGATCAGGTCCGGTTCGAACGGATCGATGCCGCCGCCTTCGCCCGCCTCGCCGCCGATGGAGCCACGCCATGAGCGGGCCGGCGCTGGAGGTGCTGCGGCCGGGGCCGCGCAGCAGTTTGCAGGACCTCGGCCGGATCGGCCTGCGGGCGCTGGGGGTGCCGGTGGCGGGGGCGCTCGACCGGCTCGGGCTGGCACTGGCCAACGCCCTGGCCGGCAATCCGCCCGAGACGGCGGCGCTGGAACTGACCCTGTCCGGCCCCCGGCTGCGGGTGGCGGCGGAGTCGGCGCGGTTCGCGCTGGCCGGGCCGGCGCGGATCGCGCGGATCGGCCGCGACGGCACCGCGCGGCGGCTGGCGCCCGATCGCTCGTGGCGGCTGGAGCGCGACGACATCCTCGATATCGGCCCGATCGAGGGCGCGGCACTGGCCTATCTGGCGGTGGAAGGCGGGTTCGCCGTGCCGCCGCTGCTGGGCAGCCACGCCACCCACCTTGCCGCCGGACTGGGACCGCTCGGCGGTGGGCCGCTGGCGCCGGGGCCGCTGCCGCTCTGCCGCGACCGGGCCGGGCCGGGGCCGGAACACACCGCCGCCGCCCCGCTGCCCTATGGCGCGGGTCCGATCCGGCTGGTGGCGGGGCCGCAGCGCGACGCCTTCACCGACGAAGCCTGGGCGCGGTTATTGGCAGAGCCCTACCGGGTCGGGCTGCGCTCCGACCGGATGGGATTGCGGCTGGAGGGGCCGCCCTTGGCGCATCGCGCCGGAGCCGACATCGCGTCCGACGGGCTGGTGGCCGGCTGTATCCAGGTGCCGGGCGACGGTCAGCCGATCCTGCTGCTGGCCGAGCATCAGACCACCGGCGGTTATGCCAAGATCGCCACCGTGATCTCGGCCGACCTGCCCCGGCTGGGGCGGGCGCTGCCGGGCACGGAATTGCGCTTCGCCGCGATCTCGGTAGCCGAGGCCGAGGCGATCCGGCGCGAACAGGAACGGCGGTTGCGCGCCGTGCTGGCCGGACTCGCGCCGGTGGCCGGCGGCGAGATCGATCTCGCCGCCTTGTACCGGACCGAACTGATCTCGGGGGTGAGCGGAACCGAGCCGGATTAGACCGGCTTGAGGTTGACCGCCGCGTTCTTGCCCTTGCGCGGGTCGCGTTCGGTGTCGAAGCTCAGCTTCTGACCTTCCTTGAGGGTGGCGAGCCCGGCGCGTTCGACCGCCGAGATGTGGACGAAGACGTCGGCGGCGCCGTCGTCGGGCTGGATAAAGCCGTAACCCTTGGTGCTATTGAACCATTTGACGGTGCCAGTCGACATGAGGCCCTCCAAGTCAAGGCGCAGGCGACCCGCGGGGGCGCGGTGCGGGGAAGCGACCGCCCAGCCGGTGCCTTGGCCACGGCAGCCCGCCGGGGCTGGCGAACCGGGCCTGCTCCGCCGGGCGGATGGATCGCCAAAGGATGGAACAGGGGCGAACGGAATACAAGCTCTATCGGAGGTTTCCCATGCCAAAGCCGGCACAAGGCGGGGTTTCATCGCCGCCCCGCCGCCGGAGCGGCCGGGTTCAGCGGGCGACGGCCTCGGCCGGGGACGGTTCGGACGCGGGCGGATCGGGCGGGAGGACCGCCTCGGCGCGATAGGCGCGACCGTCCCAGCGCAGCCAGAACGACCCGGTATCGACCGAGGCCCAGCCGCCCAGCCGCTCGGCGGTGGCATAGACCCCATCGGCATCGCCATAGGCCCAGCCGACCGGCCGCCACGCCTTGCCGTCCCAGCGCGCCACCAGCAGCGGCCCGCCATCGAGGCCGTGCCAGTCGGGCGCCTCCAGCAGCAGCAGCAGTTCGGCCACGCCGTCGCCGTCGAGGTCGATCCGCCCCACCCGCACCTGGGCCGGGGTGAAGCTGGGATCGCCGCCGCCACGATAATAGCCCGGCCACTGCGCCCGCAGCAGGGCGTCGATGTCGGCGGGAGGAGGATCGGACAAAGGTTGCAGACCGACCTGCGCCAGCGGCTGCAACAGCGCCTGGGCGAAAGCGGCGGAAGCGGGCGCCGCCCACAGCAGCGCCGTCACGAGGGCGGCTCGGATACGCATGGTCGGGGCGGACTGTAGGGGATTTCCACCGGTCTGTACACCCGGCTTTCACCCGGCCCCGCCCGCCTCCGGCGCCGTGCCCGCCCCCGCCGCCCGCCCCCGCCGCCCGTCAGGCGCGTTTTGCCCTGCGGCAGACGCCCGGTTTGGGGTAAAGTCGCCTCGCCGGCCGTGCCGACCGGCCTGCCTGCCTACCTGAAGGAGAAAGCATGCGTCGCCTGGGTCGTTTCCTCGTCGTGATGTTGGCCCTGACCGGCTTGCTGTCGCTGCTGTCGGTCGGGCTCGGCGGTTTCGTGGTCTATCGGCTGGCCAGCCCCGGTGGCGGGCACGCCGTGCCGACGCGCGGGGTGGTGACGCTTGACCTCGAATCGAGCTTCCGCGCCGCCCCCGACGGCGACCCGATGGCGGCGCTGTCGGGCGAAAAGAGCTACGTCCTGCGCGATGTGCTGGCCGGGATCGACGCCGCCGCCGCCGATGCGCGCGTGGTCGGGCTATTCGCCACCCTCGGCCACACTCCGCTCGGGCTGGCCGACGCCCAGGACCTGCGCGACGCCGTCGCCCGCTTCCGCGCCGCCGGCAAGCCGGCGGTGCTGTTCGCCGAAACCATCGGCGACGGCGGGGCCGGCACCCTCGACTATTATCTCGCCTCGTCCTTCTCGCAGCTCTGGCTCCAGCCCTCGGGCGATGTCGGCCTGACCGGACTGATGGCGGAAAGCCCGTTCGTCAAGGGCACCCTCGATCTGCTCGGGATCAAGCCGCAATTCTTCGCCCGCCACGAATACAAATCGGCGATCGAGACCTTCACCCAGTCGGGCTTCAGCGACGCCCACCGCGAGACGCTGGGCCGGCTGCTCGATTCCTGGACCGGCCAGATCGTCGCCGGCATCGCCTCCAGCCGCAAGCTGCCGGTCGATAAGGTCCAGGCCCTGCTCGGCGCCGGGCCGTTCCTGCCGGCCGAGGCGAAAACCGCCGGGCTGGTCGATCAGATCGGCTATCGCGATCAGGCGTGGGAGGCGGTCGCCGGCAAGGGCGACGACGCCGCCGAGCCGGTCGATCTCGGCGATTACTTCGCCGCTTTGCCCGCCCCCTCCGGCACCAAGGTGGCGCTGATCGAGGGGCTGGGCGCGATCCATCGCGGCGAATCCCGCCCCGGCCTCGACGAGGACGGCGGCTTCGGCGCCGCCACCATCGCCCAGGCCCTGCGCGACGCCACCGAGGATGACGACATCAAGGCGATCCTGTTCCGGGTCGACAGCCCCGGCGGCTCCTACACCGCCGCCGACACCATCTGGCACGAGGTCGCCCGCGCCCGCGCCGCCGGCAAGAAGGTGGTGGTGTCGATGGGCAACGTCGCCGCCTCGGGCGGCTATTTCGTGGCGATGGGCGCCGACCGCGTCCTGGCTCAGCCCGGCACCCTGACCGGCTCGATCGGCGTGTTCACCGGCAAGGCGGTGCTGACCGATCTGTGGCCCAAGCTCGGCATCAGCTGGGACGAGATGCATCGCGGCGACAACGCGGCGATGTGGAGCATGAACCAGCCCTTCTCGCCCGAGGCCCAGACCCGCATCAACA
>JBDLVO010000425.1:0-3458 GCA_039804805.1 Pseudomonadota bacterium | reverse complement strand
AAGAGCGGGCGCTGCCCGCACCCGCCAAGGGCCGGGGGCCCTTGGATCCCTTTCCCTTGTCCTCGCCGCGCCCGACCATCGAAGCAGGTCCAGGAGCCGCTGGCTCCTGGCGGGTGCGGGCAGAGCCCGCGTCTATTCGGCTTCGAAAGCGACGAACGGCGCGCCGGCATCCCCGGCGTTGAACCCAAGCGCCTCGAAGCTGGCGGTGATGTGCGGCGGCAGCGGCGCCGACACCTGCAACGGCGCGCCGGTGCGGGGATGGGGCAGCCGCAGGGCGCGGGCATGCAGGTGCAGCTTGCGCGACAGGCCGATGCCTTCGATCATCGCTTCCTTGCCGCCATACTTGCCGTCGCCGAGGATCGGGGTGCCGAGCAGCAGGCAATGGGCGCGCAGCTGGTGGGTGCGGCCGGTGCGCGGCTCCAGTTCGAGCCAGGCGGCGCGCTTGAGGGCGGAATCGACCACGCGGTAATAGGTCACCGCGCGCAGCCCCTCCTCCTCGTCGACGCCCATCTTCTCGATGCCCTTGCCGCCGAGCTTGGCCAGCGGGGCGTCGATCCGGCCCTGGCGCGGGTTGGGCACGCCGACCACCAGCGCCCAGTAGCATTTGCGGGCGGCGCGGCTCTTGAACGCGGCGGTCAGCTTGGCGGTGGCCTGGGCGGTGCGGCCGAGCAGCAGCACCCCCGAGGTGTCCTTGTCGAGGCGGTGGACCAGCCGGGGCCGCTCCGGCAGATCGAAGCACAGCGCGTCGAGCATCGCGTCGAGATGGCGGTCGGCCATGCCGGTGCCGCCCTGCACCGCCAGCCCGGCCGGCTTGTTGAGCACGATCACGTCGGCGTCGCGGTACAGCACCGCGTCGCGCAGGGCCTGGGCGTCGCGCGGATCGACCGGCGGGCGCGGCGCGGCGGCGGGCGGCGGCGCCGACTCGGCCGGCAGCGGCGGCACCCGCACGCTCTGGCCGGCGGCAAGGCGGTGGTTGGCCTTGACCCGGCCGCCATCGACCCGCACCTGCCCGGTGCGCAGCCATTTTTCCAGCAGGCCATGCCCGACGGTGGGGAAATGGCGCTTGAACCAGCGGTCGAGGCGAAGGTCGGCCTCGTCGGCGGTAACGGTAATAGTCTGAACGTCGCTCATCGGCCTGCTATAGCAGGAGGCCGGCCGCCGCCGCCACGGTTTCCTGCGGGCCGGCGGCGCGGCGTTTTTGTCGCCCCCCATTGATCGCCCCGGACGGGAACGACATATCTCCAGGGAGTAAAACCGGGTTCGCCCCCGGCCCGTCCGTCAGAAAGGCACCCGCGATGCGCGACAACGGCCCGGTCACCACCCGGGAAATCGAACTGGGCGACGACGATCTGCTGGTGTCGAAGACCGATCCCTCCGGGCGGATCGTGTTCGTCAACCAGGCCTTCGCCACCGTCAGCGGCTTCAGCGAGGAAGAACTGATCGGCTCGCCGCACAATCTGGTCCGCCACCCCGACATGCCGAAGGAGGCGTTCGCCGACATGTGGCGGACGATCAAGGCCGGCCGGCCGTGGGAGGGACTGGTCAAGAACCGCACCAAGAGCGGCGATTTCTACTGGGTGCGCGCCAACGTCACTCCGATCATCGAGGAGAACCGCATCGCCGGCTTCATCTCGATTCGCAGCAAGCCGAGCCGGGCCCAGATCGCCGAGGCCGAGGCGGCCTACGCCCTGTTCCGCAACGGCCGCGCCGCCGGGCTGCGGCTTGAGGACGGACGGGTGATCTCGCGCCGGCTCGGCGCCCGCCTCGCCCGCTGGCGCGCCAGCATCCTCGGCCGGCTCGGCACCACCCTCGGCGTCGCCGCGCTGCTGCTGGTGCTGGAATGCGGGCTGGGCGCGCTCGGCATCGCCGACAACGCCGACCGGCTGGAACGGGTGTCGGCCACCAACACCGAGATCGCCGCCGCCCTGGCCGATCTCGCCAGCCGGATGCAGGACAGCGACATCCAGTTGACCCAGGCCGCGCTCGACCTGTTGCAGGGCAACACCGCCACCCCGGCCGCCGCCCGGGTCGCCCGGATCGAGGACAACATCGCCGCCACCACCCGGCTGTGGGACGCGGTGCTGGCACGGCCGATGTCGGCCGAGTCCCGCCGGCTGGCCGACCGCTTCACCGAACGCCGTGAACAATTGCGCCAGGGCACGGTGGCCCCGGCGCTGGCGTTGGCCCGGGCCGGCGACGGCCCCGGGCTGGCCCGCGCCCTGACCGACTCGATCGCGCCGCGCTATCAGGCCGCGCGCGAGGCGCTGGAGGCGGTGATCGCCCAGCAGAACCGCGAGGCCCGCGACGTCCAGACCGCCGCCGCGGCGGAATCCGGCCGGCTGATCGCCCTGATGCTGGCAACGCTGCTGGCGGCGATGGTGGTGATCATCGGGCTGGCGCTGTGGCTGATGCGCGGAGTGCGGCGGCCGATCGCCGAGGCCCAGGCCCATTGCGACGCCATCGCCAGCGGTAATCTGCGCCACCCGATCCCCACCGCCGCCATGGAGGAATTCAACCCGCTGCACGCGGTGCTGCGGGCGCTGAAGGCCAAGCTCGGCTATGCCCTGCTCGAAAAGGCCGAATACGACCGGCAGGCGGAGGAAAACCGTCGCGCCGACCTCGCCCGCGTCGCCGGCTCGCTGGAGGACCGGGTCAAGGGGGTGGTCGATCTGATCGAGATCTCGGCCGGCTCGCTGCTCGGCAACGCCCAGACCCTGTCGGGTAACGCCCGCCAGACCATGACCCAGGCCAGCAGCGTCACCACCATGACCAATCAGGTCACCAGCCACGTTCAGGCGGTGTCGGCCGCCACCCACCAATTGTCGGCCTCGGTCGGCGAGATCTCGCGTCAGGTCACCCAGGCGGTCGGCGTCGCCGACGACGCGGTGCGCCAGGCCGGCGCCACCGACCGGATGGTGCGCGGTCTGGCCGACGCGGCGCAGAAGATCGGCGAGGTGGTGGCGCTGATCAACGACATCGCCGCCCAGACCAACCTGCTGGCGCTCAACGCCACCATCGAGGCGGCGCGGGCCGGCGAGGCGGGGAAAGGCTTCGCGGTGGTGGCGACCGAGGTCAAGCATCTCGCCAACCAGACCGCCCGCGCCACCGAGGAGATCGGCGCCCAGGTCGAGGCGATCCAGAGCGAAACCGGCGCGGCGGTCGAGGCGATCCGCCAGATCTCCACCACCATCGAAACCATCAGCGCGGTGTCGGCGGCGATCGCCGCCGCGGTCGAGCAGCAGGGCGCCGCCACCGGCGAAATCGCCCGCTCGGTCGAGCAGGCGGCGCACGGCACCGCCACCGCCGCCGAAAACGTCGAGAACGTCTCGGCGGCGGCGGAGGAAACCAAGCTGATGTCGGATCAGGTCACCGATGCCGCCACCGCCCTGCAACAGGCGTCGGATCAGCTCGCCCAGGAAGTCGGCGGCTTCATCGCCGAGATCCGGGCGGGGTGAGGC
>JBDLVO010000424.1:0-2779 GCA_039804805.1 Pseudomonadota bacterium | reverse complement strand
CACCCTGTGCCGCTACCAGCAATATTTCGCGGCGCGGGAGCGCGGCTTCCTCGACCGGGTGCTGGTACCGCTCGACCTGCTGACCAGCGCCGGCCGCCCGGCCGGGCGGGTGGCCGAGGATGTCGGGGTCAAGATGGTGACGCTCGACGGGCTGCGGGCGATGCCCGAACTCGACTATTGCGTCACCGCCGGCGGCCAGACCCATCCGGCCGACGGCATCGCCACCCTGCTGGTGACCAGCCCGGACCAGGCGCGCGACCTGAGCCCGCGCCCCGAGATCGAGATACGCCTGATCGCCAAGGTCGATGTCCGCACCGGCCCCGGCCTGATGCCCGAGGCCCCGGCGCTGGCGGTGCAAAAGCTGCTGCGCCAGACCGGGCTCGGCATCGACCAGATCGCGGTGATCAAGAGCCACAACCCCTTCACCGTCAACGACGCGATCTTCTCGAAGCTGCTCGGGGTCGATTGGCGGGAGGTCAACCGCACCGGCTCGTCGCTGGTGTGGGGCCATCCGCAGGGGCCGACCCTGACCCGCATCGTGATCGAGGCGCTGGAGGAGGCGGTCGAACGGGGCGGCGGCTATGTGCTGGTGATGGGCTGCGCCGCCGGCGATGTCGGCATCGCCGGCCTGTTCCGGGTGAACTGAGGAGAGCGGATCATGCAGAGAGCGATGCGGAAATCGACCCTGGAAACGCTGGGCCTCGGCTCGGTGCTCGATATCTTCCGCCGGGGCGGGCTGCCGGTGACGGCGGCGGCGCTGGTCGAGCGGGTGTTCGGCCCGCCGGAGGCGCGCGGCTGTCTGGTGGTGTCGGGCGGCAACGGCGTGGTCGGCGCCGGCAAGGTGATGCAGTTCGCCAGCCGGCTCGAACCCTACGGCGTGCCGGTGGTGGCGCTCGACTTCCCCGGCGGCACCGGGCTGGCGCGGGACTATGAGGGGCTCGCGCGCGGCTTCGGCCCGGCGCGGGCGGCGCGGATCATGGCCAACGTGATCCAGCTCGGCTATGACGGCACCAGCCTGCCGCCCGCCCTCGCCGCGCTGCGCCCGCGCGTGCTGATCGAGGCGATCCCCGAGCTGCTGGAGGTCAAGCGGGCCCATTACGCCCTGGTCCGCGCCGCCTTTCCCGACATCGAGATCCGCTCGGTCACCTCGGGCTTTCCGGCGCGGGAATTGGGGGTGGCGGTGGCCCATCCCGCCTATCCCCACGCCATCAACAAGGTGTGGGAGGTGGTCGAACCCGCCCCCAGCCCGCTGACCCAATTGATGTGGGCGCTGGGGCTGGTGCCGATGCGGATGGAGGACCAGTGGTCGTTCGTGCTCGACGTGCTGTTCTGCGGCGCGATGCAGGCCGCCTGCCGCGCCCATGACGCCACCAACATGCCGCCGTGGAAGCTCGACAAATGGGTGCGCCGCCTGCTGGGGCCGAACCCGTTCCGCGCCCATGACGCGATCGGGGCCAAGGGGGCGACCTTCCTGACCTGGTCGTGCCTCGACCATCTCGCCCGCGAATACGGCCCGCTGTTCGCCCCGGCCCAGGTCCTGGTCGAACACAAGGACAGCGGCCAGGACTGGTACCCGCCCAACCATTTCCGCCCGGTGATCGACTGGCCGCTCGACCCGGCCGACGCGGCGGAGATCGAGGCCCGCCTGCTCGGGCCGGTGGTGCAGATGCTGACGCTGATCCTGGCCGAGCAACGCGCCGGCCTGCCCGAGATCAATGCCATCGGCGAGCTGTGCGCCCAGTTCGCGCGCGGCGCGGTGGCGCTGGCGCGGGGACTGGGCCGAGACCGGGCGGTCGCGCTGGTCGAGCGTTACCACGCCCTCGACCCGGCCGCCGCCGCCAGCCCGTGGCACCCCGAGGCGCTGGCCGCGCTCGACACCGCCGAGGGGCGCCAGCTTTACGTCAACGCCGAGCATGACGGCACCATCGGGGTGATCAGCCTCGGCCGCGAGAGCTACAATTGGGACGTCGATGCCGAACTCAACCGCGCCCTCGACTGGCTGCGGGCCGAGGGGATCGGGCGGGTGATCGTCACCGGCGATTTCCACCTCGCCACCCAGATGATCGGGGCCGACACCGCCGACTTCCACCCCGCCTTGGGCGACAAGACCCGGGGCCTGACCCTGTCGCGGGCCTGGACCGCCACCGCCCGCCGCCTGCATGACGAATTCGCCGTCTCGGTCGGGCTGGTCAACGGCAAGCGCTGCCTGGGCGGGTTCCTCGAACTGATGAGCCATTGCCATTACTTGGTCGTCGCCGAGGGCGCCGAACTGGGAATGCCGGAGGTGACCCTGCCGGTGGTGCCGGGGATGGAGGGCTGCCACTGGCCGTTCCGCCGCGCCGAACCGCGCCACTGGCCCGAGCTGCTGCGCCTGCTGCTGGAGGGCGCCAGTGTGCGCGCGGCCGACACGGTCGGCTGGCTGACCGATGCCGTCGCCCCGCTCGACGCGGCGATCGCCCTGGCCTGGGCGCTGGCCCGGGGCGAGAACGCCCTGCCCCGCCGCCCGCTGGCCACCGGGCCGCTGAGCGGGCTGCTCGACCGGATGCCGCCGCTGTCGCCCGCCACCGGCCCGGCGCTGGTGGCGGGACGGGCGGCGATCCTCGACGCGATCGGCCGCTGCGGCGCGGTGACACTGGCCGAGGCGCAGGAGCTCCAGGCCGAATTGTCGGCCGGGTTCCTCGCCTCGGCCGAGTGCCGCGCCGGCAAGATCGGCGCCGCTTTCGCCAAGACCGCCGCCTAAAGTGGGCTGCCGCCCACACCCGCCCGGGGCGATGCCCCG
>JBDLVO010000423.1:0-6914 GCA_039804805.1 Pseudomonadota bacterium | reverse complement strand
GACGGCTACCGCCTGGTGACCGAGCTCGCCGAATTGGACCAGTGGATCGCCCGCGCCGGCGAGGCCGGGGTGATCGGCTTCGACACCGAGACCGATTCGCTCGACGCGGTGCGGGCCACTCTGGTCGGGGTATCGCTGGCGGTGGCCCCGGGCGCGGCCTGCTACATCCCGCTGCGCCACAGCGCGCCGGCCGAACAGGGCAGCCTCGATCTCGGCGGCGACACCGCCCCGGCCGCCGCCGGCCCGACCCTGCCGCCTTCCGACCAGATCCTCGACCGGCTGCGCCCGCTGCTGGCCGATCCGGCGGTGCTGAAGGTCGGCCACAACATCAAATACGACATGCAGGTGCTGGCCGGGCTCGGCCTCGATGTGACGCCGCTCGACGACACCATGCTGCTGTCCTACGTGCTCGACGGCGCCAGCCACGGCCACGGCCTCGACGAGTTGTCCCAGCGCCATCTCGGCCACACCCCGATCCCCTACACGGCGGTGTGCGGCAGCGGCAAGAAGCAGATCACCTTCGACCGCGTCCCGCTCGATCAGGCCCGCGACTACGCCGCCGAGGATGCCGACGTCACCCTGCGCCTGCATGCCCTGCTCAAGCCCCGGCTGCTGAGCGAGCGGATGAGCACGGTCTACGAAACGCTGGAGCGCCCGCTGGTGCCGGTGATCGTGGCGATGGAGCGGGCCGGCATCAAGGTCGATCGCGCCGCGCTGGCCGCGCTGTCCGAGGATTTCGCCCAGCGTCTCACCGTGCTGGAGGCGGAGGTGATCGCCCTCAATGACGGCGAGGCGTTCAACCTCGCCTCGCCCCAGCAATTGGGCAAGGTACTGTTCGAGCGGCTCGGCCTGCCCGGCGGCAAGAAGACCAAGACCGGCCAATGGGCCACCCGCGCCGACATCCTGGAGGAACTGGCCCCGCTGCACGACTTGCCGGCGCGGCTGCTCGACTGGCGCCAGTTGGCCAAGCTGAAAAGCACCTACAGCGACGCCTTGGTCGCCCAGATCAACCCCGCCACCGGCCGGGTCCACACCAGCTTCTCGCTGGCGGTGACCACCACCGGCCGGCTGTCCTCGTCCGATCCCAACCTCCAGAACATCCCGATCCGCAGCGAGGAAGGCCGCAAGATCCGCCGCGCCTTCGTCGCCGAGCCCGGCCATCTGCTGGTCTCGGCCGATTATTCCCAGATCGAGCTGCGGCTGGTCGCCCATGTCGCCGGGATCGAGGCCCTCCAGGCCGCCTTCGCCAGCGGCGCCGACATCCACGCCACCACCGCCGCCGAGATCTTCGGCGTGGCGCCCGATCAGGTCGACGGCGCCCTGCGCCGCCGCGCCAAGGCGATCAATTTCGGCATCATCTACGGCATCAGCGCCTTCGGCCTCGCCCATCAGCTCGGCATCCCCCAAGGCGAGGCGCGGGCCTATATCGAGGTCTATTTCCGCCGCTATCCCGAGATCCCCGCCTACATGGAGCGGACCAAGGCGGAGGCGCGCGACCACGGCTTCGTCCGCACCCCGCTCGGGCGCAAGGTGTTCACCCCCGGCATCCACGACAAGAACGCCGCCGCCCGCGCCTTCGCCGAGCGCGCCGCGATCAACGGCCCGATCCAGGGCGGCGCCGCCGACATCATCAAGCTGGCGATGGTGCGGCTGCCGGCGGCGCTGGAACAGGCCAACCTCAAGGCGCGGTTGCTGCTCCAGGTGCATGACGAACTGGTGCTGGAAGCGCCCGAGGCCGAGGCCGAAGCCACCTGCGCCGCGGTGCGGGCGGTGATGGAGAACGCGGTGAGTCTGTCGGTGCCGCTGCTGGTCGAGGCCAAGGCCGCCGCCAGTTGGGGCGAGGCGCACTAAGTCGAGAGGCGCTGCCTCTCGACGCTCTCCGCCCAGGGCCACGGGCCCTGGGAACCCGTTACTCTTCCGGGCGCAGCAGCCAGCCCTTGTCGGTCTTGAGGAACTTGTATTCGCGGTTGACGATGTGACGGCGTTCGCCCTTGCTGAAATCGCCGTAGGTCTGGCGCACCACGATCGGGCCGCCGATCATGGTGGCCAGGCTTTGCAGCGCCTCACCGGCATCGTTGGGCTTGGCCGGATGCAACACGTCCTCGACGTAATCCTGGTAGGATTTGTTGAAGACGATGTCGTATTCGACGATCGCGGTGTAATGGCTGTCGTCGGTCTTGTAGCCGTTGCTCTGCTTGATCGAATCGTAACGCAGCAACTCGTTGTCCTGAAGCTGCTGCCGCACCGCGTCCTCGACCGCGCCGCTGCCCGGCTTGTCGGAGCAGGCCGCCACCGCCAGCACCACCGCCGCCACCATCAAATTGCGCCACCGCGCCATGCCCCGTCCTCCCGCTTGGTTGCCGCCTGACTTTACCCGCGTCGCGCTCGCAATGCCGCCGGATTTTACTCCCATCGACGGGGTCCAGGGGCCTTGCGGCCCCTGGCGGGCGCGGGCGGAGCCCGCATCACAGCAGCAGCCGGGGCCCCGCGCCCTCCGCCGCCGGCAGCGGCCCGAGACATTCGCTCTCCGGCGCCGGCCGGGACACCGCCCCCGAGCGGTTGACCGCGTAACAGAAGGCGCAGCCGCGCGGGCAGGTGTCGTAGGCGCCGATGTCGCGGCTGTCGGCGCAACCGCAGCCGGGCCGGTTGGGCCGGGGCCGGGCCGCCACCGAACGGGGCTGTCCCCAGGCGGCGGCGACCCGCTCCAGCCGGCGCGGATCGATGCAGGACGCCGCCGGCAGCCCGGTGGCGGCCACCAGCGCCGGCTGGCAGCACAAGGCCAGCCGCATCCCCCGCGCCGCCGCCAGCCCGGCCAGTTCGAGCAGCAACGCCTGCTTGGCGGCGGGGGGCGGGTCGCTCCAGCCCTCGCCGAGCTGGCCGAGTCGGCGCTCGACCTTGCGATAAAAGGTGGCGAACGACACCACCACCTCGTCACAGGCCCCCTCCAGCGCGGCGGCGAGGGCGGCGAAGCGTTCGAGATGCCATTCGGGCGGGGTGCGCGGCCCGATCAGCACCGGGTCGTAGCGCCACACCAGCGCCTCGGGACCATGACGCGCGGCCACGGCGCGGAAGGTGGCGATCCGCCGCGCCGGGTCGCCGCTGCGCTCCAGCGGGGCGGGATAAGCGGTCAAAGTGTGCTGGAGCACGAACGGCAGGCCGGCGGCGCGCACCGCCTCGAAGCCGGGCTCGAAGCGGGCGGGATCGCGGCTCCAGAACACATAGCCGTCGACGCCGGCCCGCAGCGGCACCGCCGCCACCCCGCCGCCATAGGGATTGACCACCAGCGCCCGCCCGGCGCGGAAACGGGCGAGGAACCAGTCGCCGTGATAGGCCGGGATGTCGGTGCGGTAGCTGGCCGAAATGATCATGCCCCCAGCGTAGAACCGCCGCCCCGCGAAGGGAACCGCTGTCCAGGCCGGAGGGCGGCAGGTATGCTGGGAGAAAGGATTTGCATCGGCGACGGAGGCCCGCCTTGCCCAGGATCGATCCGAACGCCCTGCCGCCGCTGACCGGCTCGTCCTATCCGCCGCCGCATGATGCCCCCTGCGCGACGCGGCAGGTGCGGCGGCTTGCCGCCGCCGGCGGTCTTCGTCAGTTCGGAGTCAATCTGGTGGTGCTGCCGCCGGGAAGCTGGTCGAGCCAGCGCCATTGGCACAGTGCCGAGGAGGAATTCGTCTATGTGCTGGCGGGGGAACTGACCCTGGTCGAGGATCAGGGCCAAACCCTGCTGCGCGCCGGCGACGCCGCCGCCTTTCCCGCCGGCAACGGCAACGGCCACCACCTCAGGAACTTGTCCGACGCCGAGGCCAGCTTCCTCGCCATCGGCAGCCGGATCGACGCCGATCACGGCGAATATGCCGACATCGACCTCGCCTTCGCCCCCGACCGCTACCGCCTGGGGCCGCGCTATCACCGCAAGGAGGACGGGGCCGGCTGACGCGCCACCCCGCCGCCCGGGTCAGATCCGGTCGGGGCCGGTGCGGGACTCGCCGCCGCGCCCGGCCTCGCTCGCGCCGAGCCGGTGCAGGTCGGCGGCGATGCCGTTGAGCAGCGACAGCTCGACCTCGTCCACCCCGCCGGCCTCCAGCCGCCACGCCACCAGCCGCGCCAGCTTGATCGCCAGTTCGTCCAAATGCTCGGACGGCGTTTCCGCCAGTTGCAGAACCATCAGCACGATCCGATCGACCGTCTGGCGGATTTCCGCGTCGCCGCCACCGGGTTTTCCTTCGAACCGCCGCACCAGCGCGTCAAGAATTGTGACACTTTCATTGCTGAAATATGACATTGCCCCCATCACCTTTTTTCCATCCGCCGCGTCGCCCCCCCGCGACACTTGGGCGCAACCATCTATCGCAAAGAGATCGATTGTTCGCCAGCAACGAAATAACACATTTGTTTTGTTTTTGTATGAACCTGAAATAAGCTTTTGATATTGTAAAATAGCTCTCCGCTAAACTAAAAATACTAAATATCGTCGCGAAGAACGTCTTTTGGTTATCACGGAGGGCCGATCCGACCGGCCAGACCCGCCCCGCCCGCCTCGGACCGGCGACGGCGTCACCGCGCCCCGCGTTATTTCGCGACAAAAAGGCATCTTCGCCGAAACCCCGCGAGGGCGGGGGGGGGGGGGGCGGACCGGCGGCGGCATCACGGCTCGATCAACCGCCGGATAGCGGCGGGGAGCGCCGATCCCGGCGCCCCCGGCAAGCCGCGTCAGGATCCCTGGCGGACCCCGGCGATGAAGGTGCCGACCTCGCCGCGCATCTGGTCGCATTGCCGGCGCAGCCGCCCCGAGGCGTCGTGGACGGCGCGCGAGATGCGGCGGGTGTCCGACACCGCCTCGGTCACCTCGGCGATGGTGCGGGTGACCAGACCGGTCCCGGCCGCCGCCTCGTGGACGTTGCGGGTGATCTCGCGGGTGGCGGCGCCCTGCTGCTCGACCGCCGCCGCGATGGTGGTGGTCGAATCGCGGATGCTGTCGATGATGCCGGCGATCGATTCGATCGCCCCCACCGCCACGCCGCTGGCCTGCTGGATCGCGGCGATCTGCTCGCCGATTTCGTCGGTGGCCTTGGCGGTCTGGTTGGCGAGATGCTTGACCTCGCCCGCCACCACGGCAAAGCCCTTGCCGGCCTCGCCGGCCCGCGCCGCCTCGATGGTGGCGTTCAACGCCAACAGGTTGGTCTGGGCCGCGATGTCGTTGATCAGGTTGACCACCGCGCCGATCCGCTGCGCCGCCTCGGCCAGCCCGCGCACATGCTCGCTGGTGCGGCCGGCCTCGGCCGAGGCGTCGAGCGCAACCCGGGCCGAACTGCCGACCTGCCGGGCGATCTCGCCGATCGAGGCGGTCAGTTCCTCGGTGGCGGCGGCGACGGTCTCGACGTTGCTCGACGCCTGCTCGGCGGCGGCGGCGACGGTGACGGCGCGGTCGGCGGTCAGCTCGGCGGCGCGGGCCATCCCGGCGGCGTCGGATTCGAGTTCGACCGCCGCCTTGGCCACCACGTCGAGCGCGGCGCCGGAGGTGGTGTCGAACTCACGCGCCAGCGCGCCGATGCGCAGGGCGGACTGGGCGTGGGCATCCTGCTCGGCGGCGCGGGTGGCGGCGAGGTCGCGGCTGTCGATCAGGCGGCGGCGCAGGGTTTCCAGCGCCTCGGCCATCTGGCTGACCTCGTCATGGCCGCCATCGGCGACGACCGGCCGGTCAAGCGCGCCCTCGGCCAGTTCCAGCAGCCGTTCCGACTGGTGATGAACCCGGCGGCCGATGCCGCGCGCCACCCACAGCCCGACCGCCACCGACAGCGCCAGCGCCGCCAGCCCGGCCAGGGCGATCCACAGCAGCGCGGCGCGGGTTTCGGCGGCGACGTCGTCGACATAGACCCCGGTGCCGACCATCCAGCCCCACGGCGCGAAGCCGGCGGCGTAGCCGAGCTTGTCGGACGGGGTGGTCTCGCCCGGCTTGGCCCATTGGAAGGCGACGAAATCGCCCCCCCGCTTGGCCGCCGCGATCAGCTCGGTGATGGTGTGGACGCCGTTGACGTCGACGGTGTCCTTCAGCTTGTAGCTGCCCTCCAGTTCGGTCTTGACCGGGTGGACCTCCAGCTTGCCGTCGTAATCGTAGACGTAGAAATATTCGTTGCCGGCGAAGCGGATCGCCCGCAGCGCATCGCGGGCCAGCAGGCGGGCCTGCTCCTCCTCCAGCCGGCCGGCGGCAACCTCGCCCTGCAGGGCGCCGGCGACGCTGATCGCCACTTCGGTCGCGCTCTTGATCTGGATCCGGTGAGCGGCGTCGATCTTGGCATGAACGATGGTCAGAGACAAAGCAGCGATAAGAATGATCGCCGCAGCCGAGAGTATGGGCATCAGCATGATCTGCTGACGGAGGGACAAAGACTTCATTTCACCGGATTCCTTGGACCTGTAACTCTGGTCTCTGCTATATCGCCGGCGTGGAACACCTGCGCGATCTTTGGGAGGGGACCGTAACAGCGGGGTTGATGGTTTGCAACGGCGTTCGCGCCGCCTGATGTCTATGGCGGCGGTCACATCCAGGCCCTGGCAGAATAGCCGGATCGGGTCAAGACCGGGTGTGAATTTGCCGCGCCCCCCCTCCCCGCCGCCCTCGCCCCGCCCCGCCCGGACGGGCGGCACGGCACGACCGGACGGGCGGGCGGCACGGCGCGGTTCAGGGGGCTGCGATGCCGCTTTGCGCCAGTTGGGCGGCGAGGTCGGCCTTGACCCGGACCAGCCCGGCCGGGCTCGACGCCTCGCAGCGGGCCACCAGCACCGCCTGGGTGTTGGAGGCGCGCAGCAGCCACCAGCCGTCGGCGGTCGGCACCCGCACCCCGTCGATGCCCTGATAGGGCTGGCCGGCGGCGTCGAGCCGGGCCCGCACCTCGGCCACCACCGCCTGCTTG
>JBDLVO010000422.1:0-3367 GCA_039804805.1 Pseudomonadota bacterium | reverse complement strand
GTGTTCGGCGCCGGCAACGTCATTCCCGGCATGCATGGCGGGCTCGATTCGGTCGGCGACCGCAACGCCCGCTTCGTCCGCCGCTATCTCGGCGACGAGGGGTTGCGCCTCGCCGCCGAGGACCTGGGCGGCCCCTATCCGCGCCGGATTCATTTTTTCCCCCGCATCGGCAAGGTGATCCGCCTGTTCCTCAAGCACGAGGTCGAGCGGGCGGTGCTGAGCCGCGAGATGTCCTACCGCTCGCGCCTCGCCGCCGTGCCGATCGAGGGTGACGTCGAATTGTTCACATGAGGACGACCATGGCCAAGATCCGCGTTCTGATCGTCGACGATTCCGCCCTGATGCGGCAGATGCTGTCGACCCTGCTCGGCTCCGATCCCGGGATCGAGGTGGTCGGCACCGCCCCCGATCCGCTGGTGGCGCGCGAGAAGATCAAGACGCTCAACCCCGATGTGCTGACCCTCGACGTCGAGATGCCGGGGATGGACGGCATCACCTTCCTCGAACGGCTGATGACGCTGCGGCCGATGCCGGTGGTGATGGTGTCGTCGCTGACCGCCCAGGGCGCGGCGGTGTCGCTGCGGGCGCTGGAACTGGGCGCGGTCGACGTGGTGTGCAAGCCGTCCGACGCCGCCGCCGCCGGCTTCGAGGCCCGCCGGGTCGAGTTGATCGAGAAGGTCAAGGCGGCGGCGGTGGCCCGGCTGCGGCCGCGCGACGCCGCCACGCGGGCCCAGCCGGGGCGGCTGTCGACCAGCCAGCTCTACCGGTCGAGCGAAAAGCTGGTGGCGATCGGCGCCTCGACCGGCGGGGTCGAGGCGCTGCGCGACATCATCGTGGCGATGCCGGCCGACGCGCCGCCGATCGTGATCGCCCAGCACATCCCGCCCCGCTTCTCCGCCAGCTTCGCCGACCGGCTCAACGGGCTGGCGGCGATGCGGGTCAAGGAGGCGGAGAACGGCGAGCGGATCCTGGCCGGCCACGCCTACATCGCCCCGGGCGACCGCCACCTGCTGGTGCGCCGCTCCGGCGCCACCCTGGTGGCCCATCTCGACGACGGCCCGCTGGTGTCGGGGCACAAACCCAGCGTCGACGCCTTGTTCCATTCGGTCGCCACCACCTGCGGCGCCAAGGCGGTGGGAGCGATCCTGACCGGGATGGGGCGCGACGGCGCCGACGGATTGCTGGCGATGCGTCAGGCCGGCGCCGACACCCTGGGCGAGGAGGAATCCTCCTGCGTGGTCTACGGCATGCCCAAGGCGGCGCGCGACAACGGCGCCTCGCAGCGCGAATTGCCGCTCGGCCGGATCGCGGAAGAGATCCTGCGGCTGTGCCGCGCCCACGGCGAGGATTGATGCCGGCGCCCGGTTGCGCCACAGTGGGGGCGCGGCCGGTCCGGCGCAACAGGGGATCCCGACCATGACCAATTCCGGAGACAAGGCGGCGCTGCTCGACCTGTTGGCTCGCTGGCAGGCTTTTTCGGTCCTGCAACAGCATGCCTTCGCCTTCCTGGCCGCCGAGGCGGTGGCCACCGGCCACGAATTCGAGGATGCCACCGAGGGCGCCGCCGGGGTGCTGGCCGGGATGGCCGCCAATCTCGGCGGGTCCGGCGACGGCGCCGAGGCGGCGGCGACCCTGCGCGACGACACCTTCACGGTGATCGGCCGCCTTCAGGCGGCCGATCGCTCGCGCCAGGGCCTGGAGCAGGTCGCCTCGGTGCTGGAAACCTTCCGCCGGCTCGAAGCCGAACTGGTCGCGGAAACCCGCGCCCATCCCCCCCTGCCACCGATCGGTCCGGTGATCGACGTCTGGAGCCGCCAATTGGGCGAGTGCATCACCCTGTCCGACTGGCGCCGACGCTTCACCGCCGCGCTGGCCGGCCGCGACCCCGGGCCGCGGCGGCCGGCTTGTGTCGAACCCCAGGATGAAGACCTGTTTTCGTGATGGCCGAAACCGAAACCCCCACCTCCCCCGCCCCGCCGCCGGCCATGCTGGCGGTGTTCAATCAGAAAGGCGGCGTCGGCAAGACCACCGTCGCCTGCAACCTCGCCGTCGTGCTGACCGCGTTCGGCTATCGGGTGCTGCTGGTCGATCTCGACACCCAGGGCAATGCCAGCGCCAGCTTCGGCGTGGCGCCGCTGCCGGCCGAGGGCGCGTTCGAGGTGATCGCCGGCCGCGCCGACATCGCCGACGTCGCCCTCGACACCGTCTATGAGGGGCTGTGGCTGCTGCCGGCGACCCAGAGCCTGCGCGACAACGACCACCTGCTCGCCCCCTCGGGGCGGCGGCGCGGCCTGCTCGAGGCCCGCCTCGCCGAAACCGGGGTCGATATCGTGGTGGTCGATTGCCCGCCCTCGCTGTCGGCCGCCGGCGCCACCGCGCTGGCCTCGGCCACCGCCGTGCTGATGCCGGTGCGGCCCGATCCGTTCGCCCATGACGGGCTGGTCAATACCTGGTACGAGGTCCGCCGCGTCCGCGAGACGGTCAATTACCAGCTCGACGTCGCCGGCATCCTGCTGACGATGACCGGCACCGACCCGATCGGCGCCGATGTCGCCCGGGTGATCCGCGCCGAATTCGGCGATCAGGTGCTGTCCACCGAGATCCCCGCCGACGCCGCCGTGGCCGAGGCGGCCCAGCTCGGCCTGCCGGTGGCGGTGCTCGACCCGGAAAGCCGCGCCGGCCGCGCCTTGCTCGACGCCACCCGCGAAACGATCGATCTGCTGATCCGGCAGAACCGCCATTGGGGCCATCTGGCCCCGCCGGCCGGCGAGGAAGCCGCGCTCGAACAATTGCGGCTGTGGCGCAGCACCCAGCATGGCGACATCCCGCGCCGCGCCGCCACCCCGGCCTGGAACCCGACCACCCCGCGCCCCGCCTCGCCCCCGACGCCGACGGCGGCCCCCACCCCGGCCGAGCCGGCCGAGGGCGGCGCGTTTTCGCGGTCGTCCTGGAACAAGGCGCTGATCTTTACCGCGGTGTTCGCCGCCGGGATGGCGGTCGAGGCGCTGGCCGACCTGCTCGGCCGCATGCTGCGCTGAGGCGGGGCTTGCGCCCCGCACCCCTCACTTTTTTATCGATGAAATCAAAGGGGGTCCGGGGCATCGCCCCGGGCGGGTGTCGGGCGGCAGCCCGACCGGGCCGTTACAGCCAGCGCCGCACCCGGCCGAGATAATCCCGGTAGGCATCGCCGAACTTTTCGGCCAGATAGCGCTCTTCCGGCTCGACCACATGACGCTGAAGGGTGAAGAACATCGCCCCCCCGAGCAGCACCATCAGCAGCGAATTGACCAGCAGCGCCAGCCCGCCATAGATCGCCAGCAGCGACAGGTAGAGCGGGTTGCGGCTGTAGGCGAACGGCCCATCGGTC
>JBDLVO010000421.1:0-2794 GCA_039804805.1 Pseudomonadota bacterium | reverse complement strand
GTTGCGTCCGGCGGTGGTCGCCACCTACGACATGGCGGCGATGACCCGCGCCACCCTCGGCGTTGTCGCGACCAAGCTGTCGCCCGACGAGGCCGGCCGGCTGGCCGAGGCCTATACCCGCTTCTCGGTCGCGACCTATGCCGCCCAGTTCGATTCCTGGAACGGCGAGCGGTTCGAGATCGAGCCGGCCCGCCCCTCGATCCAGGGCGCGGTGATCGTGCCGACCCGGATCGTTCCCAAGGAGGGCGAGCCGATTTCGATCGATTACCTGCTGCGCGAGGAGCAGGGGCGCTGGCGGGTGGTCGACGTGTTCTTCCAGGGCACGGTCAGCCAGGTGGCGATGCGCCGCTCCGAGTTCCTGTCGATCTATCGCGCCAAGGGGCTCGACGGCCTGATCGACACCCTCGACGCCCAGACCGCGGCCCAGGCGACCAACTAGGCATGGGCGCGGTTCTGCTCGGCCTGCTCGCCCTGCTGGTCACGGCCGGCTGCCTGTATCAGGCCGCCGCGGCGTGGCAGGTGCGCCGCTTCGCCGCCGGCCCGCGCCCGCGCCCGATCGCGCGGCCGCCGGTCAGCGTGATGAAGCCGCTGTGCGGCGACGAGCCGGGGCTCGACCGCGCTTTGGCCTCGACCCTGGCCCAGGATTATCCGGCGTTCCAGGTGGTGTTCGGGGTCGATGACCCGGCCGATCCGGCGCTCGCGGTGGCGCGGGCGCTGCCGCCGGCGCCGCCCGGGGCCGACATCGCGGTGGCGACCGGCCCGACCGGGCCGGCCCGCAACCGCAAGGTCGCCAACCTGCTGTCGATGTGGCCGCTGGTGCGCCACGAGGTGGTGGTGGTGGCCGATGCCGACGTGCGGGTCGATGCCGCCTATCTCGACGATCTGGTCGCGCCGCTGGCCGATCCCACGGTGGGCGCGGTGACCAGCCTCTACGTCGCCCATCCCGGCGCCGGCCGGGCCAGCCGACTGGCCGCGCTCGGGATCAATCACGGTTTTCTGCCCTCGGCGCTGGTCGCCCGCGCCCTCGGCCGCGCCGATGGCTGCTTCGGCGCCACCATCGCCATCCGCCGCGCGGTGCTGGAGCGGGGCGGCGGGCTCGATTCGCTGGCCGACCTGCTGGCCGACGACTGGGCGCTGGGGGCGATCGTCCGCCGCCAGGGGTTGCGCATCGCCCTCTCGGCCCGCCCGGTCGAGATCCTGGTGACCGAGCCGGGCTGGCGTGCCCTGTTCGATCACGAATTGCGCTGGGCCCGCACCATCGCCGCGATCGATCGCGCGGGGGCGCTGGCCTCGGTGGTGACCCAGCCGGTGGCGCTGGCCCTGCTCGGGGCGGTGCTGTCGGGCGGGGCCGCGCCGGCGCTGGCGCTGCTGGCGCTGGCCGCCGGGGCGCGGCTGGCGGCGGTGCGGGTCGAGGAAAAAGCGTTCGGCCTGCCGCGCTGCGGGCTGGGCGATCTCGCCCTGCGGGAAATTCTGTCCTTCGCCGTCTATGCTGTCGCATCGGCGGGGCGGACTGTGCTATGGCGTGGCCGCCGCTTCGTGGTGCGCCGCGATGGGACTCTTGAGCCTAGGGATTGACCCGATGAAGAAGACCTTGTTCCTCAATCCGCCCTCGCTCGAAGGGTTCGACGGCGGCGCCGGTGCCCGCTATCAGGCCAAGCGCGAGGTGCGGTCGTTCTGGTTTCCGACCTGGCTCGGCCAGCTCGCCGCGCTGGTGCCGGGCTCGAAGCTGATCGACGCCCCGGCCCACGAGCAGAACCTGGGCGACATCCTGCCGCTGGCCTCGCAATACGAGCTGCTGGTGATCTATGCCAGCGCCGCCACCTACGCCTCCGAGGTCAAGGTGGCCGAGGCGTTCAAGGCGGCCAACCCCAAGCTGATGATCGGCATGGTCGGCGCCCACGTCGCCACCGTGCCCGAGCAATCGCTGACGGCCTCGGACGCGATCGATTTCGTTGCCCGCAACGAGTTCGACTACACCATCCTCGAGGTGGCCGAGGGCGCCAAGCCGCTGACCGCGATCGACGGCCTGACCACCCGCGGCCCGGACGGGGCGGTGGTCGCCACCCCCGATCGCGCCCTGATCACCGACATGGACGCGCTGCCGTTCGTGACGCCGATCTATCGCCGCGATTGCAAGATCGAGAATTATTTCATCGGCTACCTCAAGCACCCCTACATGTCGTTCTACACCGGGCGGGGCTGCCGGTCGAAATGCACCTTCTGCCTGTGGCCGCAGACCATCGGCGGCCGCTCCTACCGCGCCCGCAGCGCGGCCAGCGTGATCCAGGAAGTGACCGAGGCCCGGACGATGTTCCCCGAGGTCAAGGAATTCTTCTTCGACGACGACACCTTCACCGACGACCTCGAGCGGGTCGAGGAGATCGCGCGTGGCATCGGCAAGCTCGGCATTCCGTGGTCGTGCAACGCCAAGGCCAACATCCCGCGCAAGACCCTCGAGGTGCTGAAGGCCAACGGCCTGCGCCTGCTGCTGGTCGGCTATGAATCCGGGGTGCAGGAGATCCTCAACAACGTCCGCAAGGGGCTGCGGCTCGACACCGTGCGGCAGTTCTCCAAGGATTGCCACGAACTCGGCATCGTCGTCCACGGCACCTTCATCCTCGGCCTGCCCGGCGAGACCCGCGAGACCATCCAGCAGAGCCTGGCCTTCGCCAAGGAGGTCAATCCGCGCACCCTCCAGGTGTCGATGGCCGCGCCCTATCCCGGCACCGAGCTGTACCGTCAGGCGATCGAGAACGGCTGGTTCAAGCAGGAAGACGGGCTGGTCCGCCAGGAC
>JBDLVO010000420.1:0-2751 GCA_039804805.1 Pseudomonadota bacterium | reverse complement strand
GGCGATTTCGACCACCGGCGGGGTGGGGGGCGCCAGCGCCGCCGGGGCCGGGCGCGCCGGCACGGCTGGCGGGCGCAGCCGGCGCTGATCGCGCATCAGGGCGAGGGTGGCGTGGAGATAGGCGGCGGCGGTCGGGCTGTCGGGCGCGGCGGCAAGCAGGATGCGGCCATCGGCGGCCAGGATTTCGTTGCGCCGGTCGAACGGGATCACGGTGGGGTAGACCTGATCGCGATGGTCCTGGCGGAGGCGCTCGATCGCGGCGCCGACGGCGGGATCGTCGGGGTCGGCCATGGTGATCAGGATTCGCGGCGCCGGCCCGCCGCGCCCATTGCGGCAGGCGGCGATGATGTCGAGCGTCCTGGCGAGCGCGTCGCGGGCATAGGCGGTGGGCGGCACCGGCACCAGTACCAGATCGGCGGCGGTGATCAGGTTGACCGCGATCACTCCCAGCGAGGGCGGGCAGTCGATCAGCAGGGTGTCGAGCCGGCCGCTGGCGCCGAGCCGGGCGCGCAGGCGGCGGGCATCGAGCCCGATCACCTCGTGCTCGACCTCGGCGAGATGAAGGTTGGCGGTGGCCGCCACCACCCACACCCCGGCCTGGGGGGAGGGATGCAGCACCTCGTCGAGCGGGCAGCGCCCGGTCAGCACCTCGTAGCTGCCAAAGCGGGCCCGGCCGGCGCCGAGGGCGCGGGTGGCGGTGCCGAGCGAATCGAAATCGGCCACCGCCACGCTCTGGCCGCCGGCGGCGAGACCGAGGGCGAGATTGAGGCAGGTGGTGGTCTTGGCGACGCCGCCCTTGTGATTGCAGACGGCGACCAGGAAGGGCGCGGCCGCTCTCGCCGCGTCGGTCACCGCCGCCTCGGCCGGGGCGGTCGATGCCAGTGGCGGCAACGGAGCGGTCGGCGGAGGATGGGTCATGGCACCGGCACTATAACCAAAGAATGCGGCGGGGTGAAATCCCTCCGCCGCGACCGCGACGATCATGGCAGTCGGCGCGGCGGGCCGAAAATGATTTTATCTGTAAAAATGGTAGAATTTGAACCGTAATGCGCCGATTTCGCCGTCCAGTCGAGGGACGGGGCGGGGCTTCGTCGTTCCGCGTTCGCCTTATGGTTTTTTATTTTTACCGTTCATCGTCGTGGCGCGCGCGGCGGCCGGCGCGGGCGGGGAGAGGGCGGGCGCCCCCGCGCCGAGGCTTGCCACCACGGCATCTTGCGGGGTATCAGTTGTTCTGGCCCCGTGTGCCGGGGGAAGCGTGGCCGAGTGGTTGAAGGCACTGGTCTTGAAAACCAGCAATCCGCAAGGATTCGTGGGTTCGAATCCCACCGCTTCCGCCAATTCAAGCCGCGCCGGGGCCGGCCGGGGCGCGCCCTTCTTCGACCAGCCAGTCGACGAAGCCGGCGCCCAGCTTTCCGGCATCGGCGTGACGGGGGATGATCGCGACATACCCGGTCCGGGGGACCCGGATGTCCGGCAAGGGCGTCATCAACCGGCCGGCGGCGATGTCGATCTCCAGCATCGGTAGCGGACCGATCCCCAGGCCCAGCCCATCTTCCACCGCCTGGCGCGTCACGAAGAAGTGATCGAAGGTCCGACGGGGCAGGCTGGCCAGATGGGGGAGCCCGGCCGCGTCAAGCCAGGTGGCCCAATCGCCGGCGCGGGTTTCGCTGGACAGCAGCGTGTGTCCCGCGATGTCGGCCGGAATCAGCACCGGCCGGCGCGCGAACAGCGCCGGGCTGATGATCAGCGTGTCCACATCCTCCAGCACCGGCACCGCGCGATGCTGGGGCCACAGGTCATCCCGGGCCACGCCGCGTCGGATCGATACATCGACCCCGCCGCGCAAATCCTCCACCACACACGAAACCGTCGTGACCACGACTTCGACCTGGGGATGATCGGCGTGGTAACGATCGAGCCGGGGGATCAGCCAGCGCATCGCCAGACTGGTCGGGGCGCTGACGCGCAGGATGCGGCGCGCGGCGGGACGGCCACAGGCCTCCGCCGCAACGGCCAGACGATCGAACGAAAGGCCGACCTCGGCGGCGAAGATCCTCGCCATCGGCGTCGCCACCATGCGGCGGCCGTCCCTGGTGAACAGCCGTTGCCCCAGCCAGCCTTCGAGCGCGGCGATCTGGCGGCTGACCGCGCCATGGGTCAGGCCGAGTTCGACCCCGGCCTCGGCATAGCTGCCGGTCCGGGCGGCGACCTCGAAGATCCGCAGGGCGTTCAAGGGGGGAAGGCGACGCATCGGGCAGACCCGTGAGAAAAACGAACGCTATCCGTGACCTGAAACAGGCTAGTCGATAAAATTTCACGTGTATACGGTTGTGATCCGCAACAGGCACGACCGAACCAAGCCAATGGCCCCATCGACAGATCACGCCGGGACGAATTCGGAACATCGGGCGCCCCGGCAAAAGCGCGGCCTGCTGGCGGCCTGTCTCGCCCACGCCCTTCATGACGGTTACACCGACGGTCTCTATGCCTTCCTGCCGGTCTGGCAGGCGCAGTTCGGCCTGTCCTATGCGGGGCTCGCCATGGTCCGCGCCCTCTATTCGGCGACCATGGGCGGCCTCCAGATTCCGTCCGACCGCGTTTTTCGCGCCCTGTCGCCGCGCGCGGCGCTGGTCCTGTCGACCGTCCTCGCCGCGACGGGTCTGCTGATCATGGCGCTGCCCTTCGGTTTTGCCGGGCTGTGCGTCGGTCTGGTCGTCGCCGGCCTCGGATCGAGTCTCCAGCACCCGCGCG
>JBDLVO010000419.1:0-14173 GCA_039804805.1 Pseudomonadota bacterium | reverse complement strand
CTCCTCACATCGATAACGTTTTGATCCGCAAGAAATGTCCTGCGGCACCCAGGCGGCACAAAACCGCCCGGTTTTCTTTACCGCTGAAGATCGCCGATGCCGGTCAGGCGGATGGTGCCCTTACCCGGCAAATTGACCCGCAATTCGAGGGTTCCCCCCGCCGCCTCGACGAAACGGCGCAGCGTGGACAGATACAGGTCAGTTTGTCGCTCGATCTTGTGGACCGAGGGCTGCTTGATCCCCAGCGCGTCGGCAAGCTGCTCCTGGGTGCGGTCAGCCAGGGCGCGTAACGCTCGCAGCCCTTCGGCTTCGGCCATCAAGTCCTCGGCGCGGGCCTCGATGGCGTGGCGGCGCTCGTCCGGCAACGAGTCCATCACCTCGTCCAGCGTCCGTCCCATCCGTCTCTCCTAATCGTTACGCTTCAGGGCGGCCAGATGGCGGTCGAAGCGTTGGTCGGCGCGCTCGATCAGCGCCTTGTAGAACCTTCCCTGGCTGACGCCGTGCTTGTCGCCCGCGACCAGAACAATGGCCGACCGGGTGGGATCGAAGGCGAAGGCAACGCGCCAGACCCCACCGCCGGCGTCGAAACGGAGCTCCTTCATGTTGGCGTGTTTCGACCCCGCCAGGGTATCGACGAACGGACGCCCCAGGGTCGGGCCGAGTTGCGCCAGCACCTTTGCTCGGGCCAGCACTTCATCCTGCACCCCAGCCGGGAGCCGGTCGAATTCAGGCTCGAAGTCATCGTGGAAGCAAACGGTCCAAGCCATCTGCCATCATAGCCCTGAAGCTATGTCGGCTTCAATAGCTTCCGGGCTATGATGTGTGACAGGATCGCGTCCCCAGGAGTGGTGTAGCAGGCCCGCCAACCGCTCTGACGGGCGTAGCCCACTGCCTGGACGCCAGCCCCCACGCTGACAGGCGGCCTTCAGGGCTGACAATTGAAGCTGGTCCAGGAGCCGCTGGCTCCTGGCGGGTGTGGGCAGAGCCCACCTTGATCGACCGGGTCACGATGACCCACGGCTACGGTTCCGAGATGGCACATCAAACGACGGCGGCTGACGCCCCTCACCAGAGGGACATTGCCGCCATCGTCGTCCGCCCAAGTGCCGCCCGGTCAGGCGGCCCGCGCCGTTTTCAGGTAGGTGGCGAAGGCCGCATCTTCGCCCCGCACATGATCGGTCAGCCAGGAGGCGAGGTAATCGAACAGCTTGCCAGTGGCCTCGGGTTGGTTCGCTTCGATGTCGCGCCGCAGATCGGCGGCGTGTTTCAGGAAGGTTGCGTGGCTCCGGCGATGGTTCGCCGCATCCAGATAGCCAAGCTGGGACATCTCCGCTTCCTCTTCCGTGAAATGGCGCTGAAGCTCTCCCGACAGCTTTCCCAGCATCCGCGCCGAGGCGACCGGCCCTTGGCCCGACATCAACAATCTGTAGGCGTCATTGACCATCCGGAACATCTCCTTGTGGTGGAGATCGATCGACGCCACCCCGAAGGTCAGCCCCTCGTCCCACAGCAGCAGATCGCCTTCCGCGCCGTCCGCCCGGACCTGAACCAGGAAGCGGCCCACTTCATCGCCGAGGATTTCCGCCTGCCGGGACAGGTTGCCCGACGCGGTGTTGATCCGCGCGGCGGCGGTTCCGGTCTCCTTGGCCGCCTTCTCGACGCTGACGATGTTGACCGAGACGTCCGAGGTGCCGGCGGAGGCCTGTTCGACATTGCGGGCGATTTCCCCGGTCGCGGCGGTCTGCTGCTGCACCGCCGCCGAAACGGCGGCGCTGATTTCGCTCATTTCCGCGATCACCGCCGCGATGCCGCTGATCGCCTGCACCGCCGAACTGGTTCCTTTCTGCACCGCCTGGATCTGGGCGGCGATCTCGCTGGTCGCCCGGGCGGTCTGGTTGGCAAGGTTCTTGACCTCGCCCGCCACCACCGAAAAGCCCTTGCCGGCATCGCCGGCGCGCGCGGCCTCGATCGTCGCGTTGAGGGCGAGCAGGTTGGTCTGCGAGGCGATATCGTTGATCAGGGTGACGATGTCGCCGATTTTGGAGACTTTTTCCGACAGTTCCTGCACATGGGAGGTGGTGTCGGCCGCCTCGGTCCGGGCCCGCACCGACACCGACTGGGAGCGCTCGACCTGTTGGGCGATCTCCTGGATCGAGCAGGACAGTTGCTCGGTCGCGGACGCCACCGTCTGCACATTGACCGAGGCCTGTTGGGCGGCCGAGGCGACGGCGGTGGCCTGGGCACTGGTCTGGGTCGCCGTGCCGGACATCTGTTCCGACGCCGCCTGCAATTCTCCCGCCGCCGCGGTCACGCTGCCGACGATCGCCCCGACGCTGTTTTCGAACAGGTCGGCCATCTTGCGCATCGCCGCCAGTCGGTCGGCATCGGCCCGCCGTTTCTGCTCTTTCTGCTCCGTTTCCATTTTGCGGGTGCGGATCAGGGTCTCCTTGAACACCTGCATCGTGTTGGCGATCAACCCGATTTCGTCCTTGCGCCCCACGCCGTAAATCTCGACGCCGGTATTGCCGTCCGACAGGGCCTTGAGCCCCTGCACCGCCCGGCTGATCGGCTTCGAGATGCCGAAATTGCCGATCAGGTAGCCGACGATCACCCCCGCGACCACGCCCGCCAAAGAGGCGAGAATCATGAAGATTATTTTTTCTTTCGATGTCTCAAGCCCCCGTTGTGCCAGCTTGGTGCCAGCCACATCGAAATGACTTTCGACGGAATTTATGGATTCCTGGAGACGGTCCACGATGGCGCGACTCAGAGCGACAGATTTGGCTATCTCCTGCTGCGATTGATCCATTTTAAAGCCGACGCTGTGTTTTTGTATTGTCGAGATGTTTTCCTTCAACTGGCTTTGGTATGCGCGATAATCATCCTCAAATTTATTCAAAAGTTCGAGCCCTTTATTGTCGGCATTCGCCTTTAAATCTGAAATCATCCCTTCGGCGATTTTCTGTCGGTCTTGGTTTACCTTGATAATCTTGCCAATGGTTTCCGGAGAGGGATCCATCGCCGCCCGGTATTCGGTTCGATTGAGGGTGATGATGGCTTGATTGAGGCGGGCCGCTTTCAGCGCCAGGCCGTCGGCGGCATCGATTTCCTGCCCGGAAATCGCCAGATAATTGACGTTCGTGACACCGAGATAGCCGACGATCCCGGTGATAATGGCCATCACCGTCACCAGAATCATGATCTTGAGCAGGATCGAGATGTTCTGCATTGTCTTCTCCACCTGAACCGAGTTGACAAGCCATCCCTCTTTCCCTGTCGCTATCGATGACAGGGCCGTTCCGTGCAAGATCCCGATCTTGCCCGCGCGATCGAACAGCAGAGTCGTTTGTGGCCGTGGCGCGGCACGAGGGTATTTGCCGACCACCCATAAACGTCATGGTAGATGGATTTGAGGCAGATCTAAAGAGATATTTCACCCATGACCATCGCCATGTCCGGTCGGCCTTCGCCACCTCGGGCGATGACATTCCCCCGGCGGCGATTCCGTGGCAGGATCGCCCGATCTGACCGGGGAGGAAGAGGGAGGACGCGGTGCTGTTGCTCGAGGCGACGACGCGGGCCGAGTTCCACGCCGCGATCAGCGCGCTGTCCCAGACGATCGGCACCGCCGGGGGCTGGGTGGTCAGCCACCAGTTCTTCGCGCAGGCCCGCGCGGTGATCGGCTGCGAGATTCCCGCCGCGGCGCTGACCGGGATGGCCGCCGCCCTCGATGTCGCCGGGATCACCCTGCATCCGCCGGAGGGCGGCTGGCCGGACGACACGCGCGACCTGCGGGTGCAGATCGCGCTCAGCTTTGTCGCGACGGGGGCCGATTTTCGCCGCGAGGTCCCCGCCTTCGGCTGACGGGTCGGGGCGTCGTGTCAGCCGATCGGCCGGCCCGCTCCCGGCGGCGGCTCAGAAGCGCGAGGCGGCCGGGGTGGCGGCCTGTTCCGCCTCGATCCGGCGGGCCATTTCGGCCAGTCCGGCCTTGGTGCGGTTCTCCCACGCGCTGTCGACCCCGATCAGTTCGGCGCCGATCCGTTCGAACCGGCTGGAAAAGCAGATCGTCAGCCGCTCGCGCAGCACGCTGCCGCCGTCGGTCCTGGCGGTGATGGTGAAGTGGGTGATGGTCGGGTTGACGTGTTCCTCGTCATCGACCAGCGTCACCGACGGGTCGGACACCAGGGTCATCCGGCTGACGCCGTCGGCCTCGACCACCTTGTGGCGCGAGCGCACCAACTGGCCGTCGGCGATCTGTTCGGTTATCCACTCGGCGCCGGGGACGAGGTCGCCGCCGCCGATCACCTCGGTCTTGCGGTTGTCGGGGTTGAGGGCGAGGAAATGGCGGTCGAGCCGGGCGAGGAAGGCGGCCACCGCCCGGGGCGGGGCGGCGACCTGGACCGAGCCGTCGATCACCATCGCCCGGCTGGTGTCGAGCCCGCTCGGATAACGGCCGACCGGATAGCGGCCATTGTCGGCGCCCGGCACCGCCTCGGCCCAGGCGGGGGGGGCGGCCAGGGCGAGGGCGAGGCCGAACAGGCCGGCCAGGACGGTGCGATTCAAGATGCGGGCTCCTTGTCGCGGTTGCGGGGCGGGTCGCGAGTAGACCATCCCCGGCGGGGGAAGGCAGATGACAAATCGGTCATCCTCGCGGCCGTCCCCCCCCTTCCCTTTGCGGCCGGCCGGGTCGGGGGCGACCTTGGGGTTGCGCTTTGCGCTGTTATCGAATACCCCTTGTCCCCTTCCCTGGTTTGTGCTGCGGGTGAACCGATCCGATGCGCCTGATCCGGCATTGCGGCGAGTTTGGTGACGTGCATCGCGGTTGCGTGGTCGCGCTCGGCAATTTCGATGGGGTCCATCTCGGCCACCAGGCGGTGATCCTGGCCGCGCGCGAGCTGGCCCGGGCCCGGGGCGCCGCCTCCGGGGTGATGACCTTCGAGCCCCATCCGCGCCGGCTGTTCCGGCCCGATCTGCCGCCGTTCCGGCTGACCCCGCTGCGGGTCAAGGCCCGGCTGATCGAGGCGCTGGGGATCGACCTGCTGTTCCAGCAGAGCTTCGATGCCGGCTTCGCCGGGGTGTCGGCCCATGATTTCGTCGTCGGCTTCCTGGTCGGCGCGATGGGGGTCGGCCATGTCGTGGTCGGCTATGATTACGTCTTCGGCCAGGGGCGCGGCGGCGATTGCGACTTCCTCGCCCGGGTCGGCGACGAACTCGGCTTCGGCGTCACCGTGGTGGCGGCGGCCGAAATCGGCGGCGCCCCCTGCTCCTCGACCCGGGTCCGCGCCGCTCTGACCGCCGGCCGTCCCGCCGAGGCGGCCGGGCTGCTCGGTCATTACTGGGAGATCGAGGGCCGGGTCGAGCATGGCAGCGCGCGGGGCCGCGACCTCGGCTTTCCCACCGCCAATCTGCGCCTCGGCGATTATCAGCGCCCGGCCACCGGGGTCTATGCGGTGCGCGCCGGCATCGATCGCGGCGCCACCACCGTCTGGCATGACGGCGTCGCCAATTTCGGCCGCCGCCCGACCTTCGACCAGACCGACGAGGTGCTCGAAGTCCATCTGTTCGGCATCAGCGAGGACCTGTACGGTCGCCACCTGCGGGTGGCGCTGATCGACCATCTCCGCCCCGAACGCAAGTTCTCCGGGGTGGAGGAATTGCGGGCGCAGATCGTCCGCGACGCCGAGACCGCCCGTGACCGCCTGGGCGGCCTTCCTTTCCCCGCCGCCCCCGGACCGATGGTCCCGGTCGCGGCCAGTACCTCCGGATTGAATCGATGACCGTCGACCCCAAGACCACCGTCTTCCTGCCCCGGACCGAATTCCCGATGAAGGCCGGCCTGCCGGCGCTGGAGCCCCGCCTGCTGGAGCGCTGGGCGCGGATCGGGCTGCATGACCGGCTGCGGGCGGCGGGGCAGGGGCGCGACCCCTTCATTCTTCACGACGGCCCGCCTTACGCCAACGGCCATCTCCATATCGGTCACGCCCTCAACAAGATCCTGAAGGACGTCATCGTCCGCACCCGGCAGATGCTGGGCCGGGACGCGGTCTACGTGCCGGGCTGGGACTGCCACGGCCTGCCGATCGAATGGAAGATCGAGGAAAAGTACCGCGAGGCCGGCCAGGACAAGGATCAGGTCGACATCGTCGCCTTCCGTGACGAATGCCGCGCCTTCGCCCGCAGCTGGATCGACATCCAGCGCGAGGAATTCAAACGGCTCGGCATCGCCGCCGACTGGGATCATCCCTACACCACGATGACCAACCGGGCCGAATCGATCATCGTCGCCGAACTGGGCAAGTTCCTGCTCGACGGCTCGCTCTACAAGGGGGCCAAGCCGGTGCTGTGGTCGGTGGTCGAGAAGACCGCTTTGGCCGAGGCCGAGGTCGAGTATCACGACCACACCAGCATCACCATCTGGGTCAAGTTCCCGGTGGTCGCGCCCAGCCTGCCGGCGCTGGAAGGGGCCAAGGTGGTGATCTGGACCCCCACCCCCTGGACCATGCCCGGCAACCGCGCCATCGCCTATGGCGCCGATTTCGAGTACGCCCTGGTCGAGGTGACCGAGGCCCCGGCCAGCGGGCTGGCCCAGGCCGGCGAGCGGCTGGTGATCCTGGCCGACCTGGTCGAGCAGGTCGCCAAGGACAGCGGTGCCGCCCTGCGGGTGGTCGAGCGCATCCCCGGCGCCCGTCTCGCCGGCACGATCTGCCATCACCCGCTGAAGCTTCATCCCGAGGCCAACGGCGGCTATGATTTCCCGGTGCCGCTGCTGGCCGGCGATTTCGTCACCACCGACACCGGCACCGGCTTCGTCCACATCGCCCCCGGCCATGGCGAGGATGACTGGCATCTCGGCAAGGCCAACAATATCGCCATCCCCGACACGGTGCAGCCCGACGGCACCTACTACCCCCATGTCGCGCTGTTCGCCGGCCAGAGCGTGCTGGCCCAGGGCAAGAACGGCAAATATTACAGCCCGGTCGCCAAGGCGGTGATCGCGGCGATGACCGCCTGCGGCACCCTGCTGGCCCACGGCAAGATCGAGCATTCCTATCCCCATTCCTGGCGTTCCAAGGCGCCGCTGATCTTCCGCAACACCCCGCAATGGTTCATCTCGATGGAGACGACCGGGCTCAGGGCCAAGGCGGTGGCGGCGCTGGCCGACACCCGCTTCGTCCCGGCCCAGGGCCGCAACCGCATCGGCGCGATGATCGAGAGCCGGCCCGATTGGTGCGTGTCGCGTCAGCGCGCCTGGGGCGTGCCGATCGCGGTGTTCGTCGAGAAGAAGAGCGGCCAGCCGCTACGCGACCCGGCGGTGATGGCGCGGGTGGTCGAGGCCTTCGCCGCCGAGGGCTCCGACGCCTGGTTCACCAGCCCCCCCGCCCGCTTCCTCGGCAAGGATTACGATCCGGCCGATTACGAGCAGGTGTTCGACATCCTCGACGTCTGGTTCGATTCCGGCTGCACCCACGCCTTCGTGCTGGAAAGCGGCGACTGGCCCGCTTTGTCCTGGCCGGCCTCGCTCTATCTCGAAGGCTCGGACCAGCATCGCGGCTGGTTCCATTCCTCGCTGCTGGAATCCTGCGGCACCCGGGGCCGCGCGCCTTATGACGCGGTGCTGACCCACGGTTTCGTCCTCGACGAGGCCGGGCGCAAGATGTCGAAATCGCTCGGCAACGTCGTTTCGCCGCAGGAGGTGGTCGATGCCCAGGGCGCCGACATCCTGCGGCTGTGGGTGGCCGGCTCGGATTATTCCGACGATTTGCGCATCGGCCCGGAGATCCTCAAGACCCAGGTCGACATCTACCGCCGTTTGCGCAACACCCTGCGCTATCTGCTCGGCGCGCTCGACGGCTTCACCCCGGCCGAGCGGGTGCCGTTCGCCGAACTGCCCGAGCTGGAACGCTGGGTGCTGCACCGCCTGACCGAACTGGATGCCGGGCTGCGCGCCGCCGCCGAGGATTTCACCTTCCACGGTCTGTTCGCCGAGCTGCATAATTTCTGCGCGGTCGATCTGTCGGCGTTCTATTTCGATGTGCGCAAGGACGCGCTGTATTGCGACACGGCGGAGTCGCCGCGCCGCCGCGCCGCGCGCACCGTGTTCGACCTCCTGCTCGACACCCTGTGCAAGTGGCTGGCCCCGTTCCTCTGCTTCACCGCCGAGGAAGCGTGGCTGGCGCGCCATCCCTCCGAGGACGGCTCGGTCCATCTCGAAGCCT
Organism: Pseudomonadota bacterium; assembly: GCA_039804805.1. Lineage (GTDB taxonomy): Bacteria > Pseudomonadota > Alphaproteobacteria > Rhodospirillales > Magnetospirillaceae > Phaeospirillum. Next base: position 5,957 of record JBDLVO010000419.1, on the reverse strand, counting down.
TCCCCGACCTGCCGGCTTCGTGGCGCGATGACGCCCTGGCCGCGCGCTGGGCGAAGATCCGCGAGGTCCGCCGCGTCGTCACCGGGGCGCTGGAGCGCGAGCGCGCCGCCAAGCGGATCGGCTCGGCGTTGCAGGCCAGCCCGCTGCTGACGGTCGGCGCCGAGGTCGGCGCCCTGCTCGACGGGGTCGATCTGGCCGAGATCTTCCTGACCTCGGGGGCCGAATTGCGGGTCGGTGCCGCCGATCCGGCCGCCTTCACCCTGCCCGACGTGGCCGGGGTGGCGGTCGAGCCGCGTCTGGCCGAGGGCGACAAATGTCCGCGCTGCTGGAAGGTGCTGCCCGAGGTCGCCGCGGGCGGGGTCTGCGCCCGCTGCGGCGCGGCGATGGCGGCGGTCGCGGCGGAGGTTCCCTGATGCGGTTCGGGGTGCGCGCCGCCTTCGGCCTGTCCGCGCTGGTGATCGGGTTCGACCAGCTCAGCAAATGGGCGGTGGTCGAACATCTGATGCGGCCCGAGGGGGTGGTCGGCACCCCGTTCTGGAGCCCCTACCGCATCGAGCTGGCCCCGGTGCTCAATCTGGTGATGGCCTGGAACCGCGGCGTCAGCTTCGGCATCGGCAACGGCGCCGAGCCGCTCGACCCGCTGGTGTTGTCCGGCCTGTCCGGTCTGATCGTGGTCGGGTTGGTGGCGTGGTTGCGCCGGGCCGGCTCGGATCTGGTGCGGCTGGCGGTCGGGCTGATCATCGGCGGCGCGCTCGGCAACGTGATCGACCGCCTGCGCTTCGGGGCGGTGGCCGATTTCGTCGATGTCCATCTTGCCGGGCATCACTGGCCCGCCTTCAATCTGGCGGATTCGGCGATCACGATTGGTGCCGTGATGCTGGTGGCCGACTCCTTGTTCCGTCGCCCGGATTCGACTAAGACTGAGAGCCATGAGACCAAATGACCGCTCCCCCCGTCCTGCGCTCGGCCTTGCCGTCCTGATTCTCGGGCTCGGGGTCGGGCTGTCCGCCTGCACCGACGTCCGGCGTTCGCTGGGCTACGAAAAGGCCCCGCCCGATGAGTTCCAGGTGGTCGAACGGGCGCCGCTGACCCTGCCGCCCGATTTCAATCTGCGGCCGCCCCAGCCCGGCGCGACCCGGCCGCAGGAAACCTCGCCGCGCGATCAGGCCCGCCGGCTGCTGGCCGGGCGCAGCCTGACCACTCCGGTTTCCACCGCCGGCCGCACCCAGGGCGACGTGATCCTCGCCAAGCGCTTCGGCGCCGAGTCGATCCAGCCCGACATCCGCATTCTGGTCGACAAGGAAAGCCTCGCCGTGGCCGCGGCGGAAAAGAGCTTCACCGACCGGATGGTGTTCTGGCGCAAGCCCGAGCCCGCCGGAATCGCGGTCGATCCGGTCAAGGAAACCCAGCGCCTGCGCGAAAACCAGGCGCTCGGCAAGTCGGTGTCCGAAGGCGAGACCCCGCAGATCGAGCGGCGCAAGAAGGCGATCCTCGAAGGCATCTTCTGATCCGGGAGGCGGCCTGACCGGGCTGCCGCCCGGACCCGCTCGGAGGCTGGCGCCTCCGAACCTCCCCCTTTTTCGAAAAAATGGGGGTCCGGGGCGGCAGTCCGGCCTTCCCCCCCCGGAGGATGGCCCATGCGCGCGGCGCTCAAACCTTCGTTCCTGCTCGCGGCGCTGCTGCTGCTGGCCCGCCCGGCCGAGGCGCGGCTGTTCGACCCCGAGACCTTCACCCTCGCCAACGGGCTGACCGTGGTGGTGGTGCCCAACCACCGCGTGCCGATCGTCTCGCACATGGTGTGGTACAAGGTCGGCGCCGCCGACGAGGAGCCGGGCAAGAGCGGCCTCGCCCATCTGCTCGAACATCTGATGTTCAAGGGCACCCCCGAGGTGCCGCCCGGTGCGTTCTCGAAGATCGTCGCCCGCAATGGCGGCCGCGACAACGCCTTCACCACCGCCGATTATACCGGTTACTACCAGAACGTCGCCGCCGACCGGCTCGAACTGGTGATGAAGATGGAAGCCGACCGGATGGCCAACCTCGCGCTCGACCGCGACAGCGTCGAGACCGAGCGGGCGGTGGTGCTGGAGGAATGGCGGATGCGGGTCGGCAACAGCCCCGAGGCCCGCCTGTCCCAGCAGATGGAGGCGGCGCTGTTCCTCAACAGCCCCTATCACCGTCCGGTGATCGGCTGGCAGTCCGAGATCGCCCGCCTCGGCCGCGACGACGCCCTGGCGTTCTATCGCCGCTGGTACGCTCCCAACAACGCGGTGCTGGTGGTGGCCGGCGACGTCGATGCCGCCACGGTGCGGCCGCTGGCCGAGAAATATTACGGCGCGCTGCCCCGCCGCGAGCTGCCGCCCCGGCTGCACACCGAGGAGCCGCCGCCCGAGGCGGCGCGGCGGGTGACGCTGACCGATCCGCGTGTCGCCCAGCCGGCGTGGCGCCGGCTTTACCTCGCCCCCAGCGCGCGGGCGGGCGAGACCCGGCTGGCGCAGCCGCTGGAAGTGCTGGCCGAGGTGATCGGCGGCGGCAGCACCGCGCAACTCTACCGCGCTTTGGTGGTCGAGCAGGGGCTGGCCGCCGGCGTCAGCGCCAGCTACGACCCGGTGGCGGTCGGCCAGACCAGCTTCGCCCTTGCCGCCACCCCGCGTCCGGGCGTGCCGCTCGCCAAGCTTGAGGCGGCGATCGAGCGCGAGATCGCCCGCATCGCCAAGGGAGAGATCCCGGCCGAGGAGATCGAGCGGGCCAAGACCCGCCTGCGCGCCTCCTCCGCCTACGCCCGGGATTCGCTCCATACCGGCGCCCAGGTGCTGGGCGAGGCCCTGGCGGTCGGCCTCTCGGTCGAGGAAGTCGAATCCTGGCCGGAGCGGATCGCGGCGGTGACCCCGGCCGAGGTGGCCGAGGCCGCCGCCCGGGTGCTCGACGCCCGGGGCTCGGTCACCGGCCTGCTGCTGCCCGAGCCCGGCACCGGCGGGAAGCCGTCCGTCCCGCCCGCCGCACCCGCCCAGTCGTCCGAACGGGGGATCCACTGATGTCGCGTCTGTTCGCCGCCTGCGCCCTGCTCGTCGCCCTGATCCTGTCGGCGCCGGCCGGCGCGGTGACCATCGAACGGGTGGTCAGCCCGGGTGGGATCGAGGCCTGGCTGGTGCGCGACCACGCCAATCCGATTCTGGCGGTCGAGGTCAGCTTCCGTGGCGGGGCCTCGCTCGACCCCGCCGGCAAGACCGGGCTGGCGACGATGACCGCCGGCCTGCTCGACGAGGGCGCCGGCCCCTATGGGTCGCAGGCGTTCCAGCGCCGGCTGGAGGATCGGGTGATCGGCCTGTCGTTCGACGCCGGGCGCGACGCCCTGCGCGGCCATCTCAAGACCCTGACCGAGCATCGCGACGAGGCGTTCGAGCTGCTGCGGCTCGCCTTGACCGCGCCGCGCTTCGACGCCCCGGCGGTCGAGCGGATCCGGGGCCAGTTGCTGACCGGGCTGATGCGCGAATCCGAAAGCCCCGAGCATCTCGCCGCGCGGGCCTGGTTCGCCAGCGCCTTTCCCGGCCATCCCTACGGCCGCTCGCCGCGCGGCGACCTCGCCACCGTCAAGGCGATCACCGTCGCCGACCTCAAAAGCGAGGTCACCCGCCAGATCGCCCGCGACCGGCTGACCATCGGCGTGGTCGGCGACATCGATCCGCCCGAACTGGCCCGTCTGCTCGACGCCACCTTCGCCGGCCTGCCGGCCCGGGGCGCGCCGCTGACGGTGGCCGAGACCCGCGCCGACACCCACGGCCAGAGCGAGCGCATCCTCCGCGCCATCCCCCAGACCGTCGCCAATTTCGGGCTGGCCGGGATCAAGCGCGACGATCCCGACTGGTACGCCGCGACGGTGATGAATCACATTCTCGGCGGCGGCGGTTTCGCCTCGCGCCTGACCGAGACGGTGCGGGAGAAGAACGGGCTGGCCTATGGGGTGTGGACCGCGCTGATCCCGCTCGACCATGCCGGGGTGCTGTTCGGCGGCGTCGCCACCGAGAACAGCCGGTTCGAGCAATCGCTGGCCCTGATCCGCCAGGAACTGCGCCGGATGCGCGACGAGGGGCCGACCGAGGCCGAACTGGCCGATGCCAAGACCTACCTCAACGGTTCGTTCCCGCTCGGGCTCGATTCGACCAGCGCGATCGCCCAGGTGCTGGTGCAGATGCAGACCGACCGGCTCGGCCTCGATTTCCTCGATCGCCGTCCCGGCCTGATCACGGCCGTCACCGCCGATGACGTCCGCCGCGTCGCCGCCCGCCTGCTCGATCCCGACGCCCTCGCTTTGGTCGCGGTCGGACCGGCCAAATAGCGGGCTCCCGCCCGCGATAACGTCAGGTTGCGCGGGCTCCCGCCCGCGGGCCCGGCCGGGGCGATGCCCCGGACCCCCTTCATTTTGATCGGTCTTGGGTAGAAGAGACCCTCACCCCCCCCCGAACCGTGTCGGGGGGGCTGTTCCCCCCGTCACTCCGTGATGAACCTTCAGGAAAATGAGGGGTTCGGGGAGCTTTGCTCCCCGAGCGGGTGGCGGGCGGCAGCCCGCCGGTCAGTCGGCGGAGGCGTCGGGGGCGCTCTGTTCGGCACTGGCCGCCCGGGCGTTGGCGCGGCGGTGACCGGCATAGGCGCTGTAGATGGCGAAGCTGAACAGGCAGAGGATGAAGCCGGCCAGCACGTACCATTTGCTGTCGCCCAGCCATTCCTCCAGCTTGCGGCCCATGAAATAGCCGCCCCAGGCGAAACAGTGGGCCCACAGGCCGGCGGCGATCAGGTTGAGCACCAGATACTTTAAGCGGGGCACCCCGGCAATGCCGACGATGAAGGGGGCGACGTTGCGGACCCCGTAGATCCAGCGGAAGGTCAGGATGAACACCGCCGGGGATCGCTTCAGCGCCTCGAACGCCCAATCGATCCGGCCGGTGAGCCGGGGCCATCGCTTCAGCAGCGGCGTGCCGAACTGCCGGCCGATGTAGAAATAAAGCTGGTCGCCGAGAAAACTGCCAGCCCAGGCGGCGGCGGCGAGAACCTCGACATTGATCGCAAACCGTCCCTCGGACGCGAGTATTCCGGTCACGAGGACGACGGTTTCCCCTTCGACGAACGTCCACGCGGCGATGAACAAATAGAGAAGGAAGCCGTATTCCCTGAGGATGTGGATGATGAGATCTTCCAAGGGGGCTCCCGGAGATAGGGCCGAACCGAACGTCTGACTGCAAAAATCCGGCAACAGAGCCAGGGCGTCAACGTCGAAATCGAAACCTTATCGTTAAATCATCTTCGGTTCATCGAAACCGTCACTCGGGCGGCGCAACCGGGTGACGTGCCCCATCTTGCGGCCGGGCCGGGCCTCGGCCTTGCCATAGAGATGTAGGTGGGCTTCGGGATCGCGCAAGAGGTCGAGCCAGCCCTCGGCCTCGTCGCCGATCAGATTGGTCATCACCGCGTCGGAATGACGGCGGGGACTGCCCAGCGGCAGGCCGCACACGGCGCGGATGAACTGCTCGAACTGGTCGGTCAGGCAGGCGTCCATGGTCCAGTGGCCGGAATTGTGCGGCCGGGGCGCCATCTCGTTGACCAGCAATCCGTCCGCGGTGACGAACATCTCGACCGCGAGCAGGCCGACCACGTCGAGCGCCTCGGCGGCGCGGCGGGCGATGTCGATCGCGGCGGCGGCGGTGGCGGCCGGGATCGGCGCCGGCACGGTCGAGGTGTGCAGGATGTGGTGGCGGTGGACGTTCCAGGCCGGGTCGAACGCCGCCCAGGCGCCGTCGCCGCCCCGGGCGATCACCACCGAGATCTCGCCCCGGAACTCGATGAAGCCTTCGAGGATCGTGCTGCCCGCGCCGCCGCCGGGGGCCTTGCCCAGCGCGGCCCAGGCCGCCGCCGGGTCGGTGTCGGCATCGATCCGCACCTGCCCTTTGCCGTCATAGCCCATC
>JBDLVO010000418.1:0-4367 GCA_039804805.1 Pseudomonadota bacterium | reverse complement strand
CCCGCCATCCTCCTCCTCGACGGTGATGCCGAGCAGGCCAAGCGCGCCCATCTCCGGCCACAGATCCTGTGGAAATTCGTCGCTGCGGTCGATTTCGGCGGCGCGGGGGGCGATCCGGTCGCGGGCGAACCCCCGCACGCTGTCGCGGAGCATGTCGATCTCCTCGCTGAGACCGAAATCAAAATCGGCAAACGCGGTGCTGGACATGGCCCCCTCCCTGTGGTGGCGCGGCGGCGGTTGGCCGCCCGTTTTTATAAAAACGATCATGCGTTTTTTTCTTTGCAATGCAAGCCCCTTTTGCCCCACCATCCCGAAGACAGGATGGGCGCCAGGGTGCTACATGCCTCGGGCGAGGGCGGCCCCCTTCCGGGCCGGCCGGGGACGAAGAGAGCCGAGAGAGATGACGCGAACCACCGGATCGCACGGTCCGACCACCCAGAAAGCCATCCAGGCCGCCGGTTTGCGGCTGATCCACGAGCATGGCTACGCGGCGATGAGCCTGCGCCAGCTGGCGGCCGAGGTCGGCCTTCAGGTCGGGTCGCTCTACAATCACATCCGGACCAAGCAGGACCTGCTGTTCGAGTTGTTGCGCGTCCACATGGAGGATCTGCTGGAACAGCTTGATCTGGCCCTGGCCGGGGCGCGCGAACCGGACGAGGCGTTGCGGCGGTTCGTGGCCTTTCACGTCGATTATCACATCACCCGCAAGCGCGAGGTGTTCATCTGCTATTCGGAACTGCGCAGCCTGGAACCCGGGAATTATGATCGTATCGTCGCGCTGCGCCGCGAGTACGAACGGCGGCTGATCGCCATTCTGGAGGACGGCACCGCCCGGGGCGGCTTTCAGGTCGGCGACGCCGCCGTCGCGGCCTATGGGATTCTAGCGATGCTGACCGGGGTCTGCACCTGGTTCCGTCCCGATGGGCGCCTGACCGCCGCGCAGGTGGCCGCGCAATACACCGAAATGTCGCTGAAGGCCGTCAAGGCCGCCTGAAAAAGGAGGTTCGCGTGACCGAGGAGCCGTCGCAGCTGGCCCGCGCCATCATCGACGCCGTCCGGCGGATGGCGGTGCATTACGGTTTATGGTTCGCCAACACCGCCGACATGCTCGGCCTCGATCGCGCCCTGGCGCTGGAGCGCGAGGCCGGCGACCGCGCCACCGCGATTCTGCTCGAACGTCTCGCCACCGTCCTGGGCGACGAGGTCCGGGACGGCCTGCCCGCCGCCCTGGTCGATCTGCCGGCGGAGCGGCAACAGGCCCTGCTGACCGCGCTGGCGGTCAATTGGCTGGTGTTGGACGGGGTGTGGTTCCAGGCGCTGGAACAGGGCGAGGGGATGGACGTCGCCAAACAGGTCAACGATGCCTGCTGGGCACGTTTCTCGCCGCTTGAGGCGGCCCGGATCAAGGCGATGGCCGGGTTGCCCGAGGCGGGCGGGCTGGAAACCCTGGCCCGCGCCTTCGCCGACCGTCTGTACGGGGTGATCAACGAGCAGGAGGTCTTTTTCGAGGCGGATGGCGCGCTGGTGATGCGCATGACCCAATGCCGGGTTCAGAATGCCCGCAAGCGCAAGGGGCTGGCGGATTATCCCTGCAAGTCGGGCGGTGTGGTCGAATACACCACCTTTGCCCGCACGGTCGATCCCCGCATCCGCTGCGAATGCATCGCCTGTCCGCCCGATCCCCATCCCGACGGGTGGTTCTGCGCCTGGCGGTTCCGACTGGCCTAGCTTTTTCCTCCCGCCCCGTGGCGAACCGGCGCAGGGCCGCGAGGCCCTCCGTCCGCTGGATCTCACCCGGGCGGTGCCGTTTCGCTCAGTTCGACATCAGCACCGGAACGGTCATCTGCTCCAGCACGAAGCGGGTGCCGCGCCCGCGCTGGAGCGACAGCCCCTCGCTGCCGTGCGTCCCCATCACTACCAGGTCGGCGCCCAGGTCGCACGCCCGCGACAACAGCATGTCCATCTTGCCGATATCCTCCCCGGCCAGCCGCTCGCTCTCGGCGGCGATGCCGTTGATGGCCAGATGGTCGAGGATATCGACCTGGGGGACCTCGAACGGGAGGGCGGCGTCGCCGTGCGGCGGGGTGCGGAGCGACAGCACGGTCACCGAGCGGGCGTGACGCAACAGCGGCTTGGCGTCGTTGAGGGCGCGCACCGCCCCGCGGCCGGCATTCCAGGCGATGGCGATGCGCTCGCCCACCGTGGCGAAATCGCCCGCATGCGGGATCACCAGCACCGGGCGGCCGCATTGCAGGATGACGTGTTCGACCAGCCGGGCCGGCACCACCCGGCGGCCCGGCTCGGGCTGGCCCATCACCACCAGATCGGCGAACCGGGCGCAGAACATCGTTTCCGACAGAACATGGCCCGGTTCGCCGTGCGACAATTGCCACCAGCGCGCGGCGATGCCGGCGGCGGCGGTGCGGGCACGAAACAGGCTCTCGCCGTTGGCGCGGGCGGCGGCCAGGGCGGGGCTGGCCTGGTGGGTGACCGCGCTGGGGCGGTGGCTTTCGATCCGGGCGAACAGGCCGGTCAGGCGTCCGTCCAGCCGTTTCGTCAACTCGATGGCGATCTCAAGCCGTACCGTCGCGCGCGGCGAATCGTCGATGTGAACCAGGATGTCCTTCATGCCGTCCTCTTTTGTCTCGCGAGGGAGGCGGGGCGCCCGGTCAGCGCCGCCGGTCCTCGATGACGATGCCGTCATTGGGCAAACTGCCGGGGGCGTGCCGTTCCACCGCCGTCCGCAGGGTGCAGACCGCCTGGAAGCTGGTCCGGACCGCCTCGTCCAGCCCGTCCGCCGCCACCGCCGTCTCGATCGCCAGGGTCAGGCGGTCGCCGTCGTCGCCGCGTTCGACCACCAGCCGCGCCCGCCCCAGTTCGGGATGGCGGGCGAGCACGGCGGCGATCTGGTGGGGGTGAACGAACATCCCCTTGATCTTGGTGGTCTGGTCGGCCCGCCCCAGCCAGCCCTTGAGGCGCAGGTTGGTCCGGCCGCAGGGCGAAGGCCCGGCCAGCACCGCCGACAGGTCGCCGGTGGCGAAGCGGACCAGCGGATAGTCGGGATTGAGGGGGGTGACCACCACCTCGCCGACCTCGCCGGCCGGGAGCGGATCGCCGGTGCCGGGGCGGACGATTTCGACGATCACCCCCTCATCGACCACCAATCCCTCGCCGGCGGCGGTCTCATAGGCGATCAGGCCGAGATCGGCGGTGGCGTAACACTGGCGCGTCGTGATCCCGCGTGCCTCGAAGCGCTGGCGCAGGGCGGCGGGCAGCGCCTCGCCCGACACGCAGGCCCGCCGCAGCGAGGTGGTGTCGAGGCCCAGCGCGTCGGCGCGGTCGAGGATGATCCCGAGGAACGACGGCGTGCCGACATAGCCGGCCGGGCGCAGGGTGGCGATGGCCTGGGCCTGCTGATCGGTCTGGCCGGTTCCGGCGGGAAACACCGGGCAGCCCAGCGCGTGGGCGCCGCTTTCGAACATCCGCCCGCCGGGGGTGAAGTGATAGGCGAAGGCGTTGTGCACCAGATCGCCCCGGCGGAATCCGGCGGCGAACAGGGCGCGGGCCAGCCGCCACCAATCGTCGCCCCGGCCCTCGGGGTCGTGGATCGGCCCGGGCGAGGCGAACACCCGTCGCAGATCGCCGGTCGGGGTCGCGGTCAGCCCGGCGAAGGGGGGGCGGGCCTGCTGGGCCGCGATCAAATCGGATTTGCGGATCAGCGGCAGCCGGGCCAGGGCGGCGCGATCCGTGACGGCCGCCGGATCGAAGCCGGCCAGATGGGCGGCCAGACCGGGCGCGCCGGCCACGCCCCGGGGCAGTTGCGCCGCCAGCGCGGCGAACTGGGCGGTTTCCCGTTCGTCGGCCGAGCGGGTTTCGAGCGAATCATAGAACGTGCCCATGCGTCACCTTTTCCTCGTCATCCGCGATGGTCGCCCGGCGTCACAGCCAGCGTTTGCGGCGCTTGTAGGATTTCAGGTTCTTGAAGGATTTCCGCTCGCGGTCGCCGCCCAGGTAGAATTCCTTGACGTCCTCGTTGTTGGCGAGGTCGTCGCGGCTGCCGTCCAGCACGATCTTGCCCGATTCCATGATGTAGCCGAACTGGGCGATCTTCAGCGCCATCCGCGCGTTCTGTTCGACCAGCAGCATGGTGATGCCGGTGGCGGCGCACAGGGTCTCGATGATGGCGAAGGTTTCCTTCACCAGCAGCGGCGACAGCCCCATCGACGGCTCGTCGAGCAGGATCATCCGCGGCCGCGCCATCATCGCCCGGCCGATTGCCAGCATCTGCTGTTCCCCGCCCGACAGGTAGCCGGCCAGACCGGTGCGTTCCTTGAGCCGGGGGAAATAATGGAACACCTGCTCGATGT
>JBDLVO010000417.1:0-3699 GCA_039804805.1 Pseudomonadota bacterium | reverse complement strand
TGGGCCATATCGACGTTTACTCTGAAGTGGGACGGGCGCGATCAGCGGCCGGTCTTGACGTTGGTCCACAACCGGGTGCGCTCGCGCTCCTTGGCGAGATCGGCGGGCGGCACCTGGAACTCCTTGGCCAGCACCTCGGCCGGCGGATAGATCACCGGATCGGTGGCGATCTCGGCCTTGATCAGCGGCTTGGCCGCCGGCACCGCGTTGGCGTAGCCGGTGGTGTTGCTGACCGCGGCGATGATTTCCGGCTGGAGCAGGAAATCGATGAACTTGTGGGCGTTGTCGGGATGGGGCGCGTCGGCCGGGATCGCCGCCGCGTCGATGTTGAGCACCGCCCCTTCCTTGGGGATGAAGATGGCGAGGTGGACGCCCTTGCCCGCCTCGTTGGCGCGGTTGCGGGCCTGGACCAGATCGCCGACATAGCCCTGGGCGACGCAGGTGTCGCCATTGGCCAGATCGTTGATGTATTTCGACGAATGGAAATACTTCAGCGACGGGCGGATCTCCTTGACCGTCGCGGCGGCCAGCTTCAGATCGTCGCTGGCGAGGCTCGCCCCGTCCTTGCCGCGATAGAGCAGTGCTGCGGCGAACGCCTCGGTCGGGGTGTCGAGCAGGCTGACGCCACAGGCCTTGGCCTTGCCGATTTGGGCCGGATCGAACAGCAGCGACCAGCTGTCCGGCTTCACCCCCGGCAGCACCTTGCCCAGCTTGTCGATATTGTAGCCGATGCCGGTGGCGGCCATCATGTAGGGCACGGCGTGGAGGTTGCCCGGATCGGCCACCGCCCCCAGGGTCTTCAGCACCGCCGGATCGAGGTTGGCGTAATGGGTCAGCTTGCTCTTGTCGAGCTTGCGGAACACCCCGGCCTTGATCTGCTGGGCCAGGAACGGCGAGGCGGAGGGAAACACCACGTCATAGCCGGAATGACCGGCCTGCAACTTGGTCTGAAGGATCTCGTTGCTGTCATAGACGTCGTAATTGACCTTGATCCCGGTGGCCTGGCTGAATTTCTCCAGGGTATCGGGCGCGACATAGTCCGACCAATTGTAGACGTTGAGGACCTTTTCCTCCTCGGCCCGGACCGAGAAAGACAGGATCGAGGCCGCCGCCGCCAGGGCAACGAGACCGGTCAAGCCCACACGCATCGCCATCATCCTTTCCCGTGAGACGGGCGCGCCCGCCTTCCCCGGCACGCCCCCGCGGCCCCGGATCGGGTGTGAGTTTTCGGGGCGTTCCGCCGCCTTGTCAACGATCAATCCACCCCGCCACGATTTCTTGCGGCCGGGGCGAGGACCAGGCGAAAAACACCGAACCAAGTACTTGATTTCATTCAGGCGAATCGGGGGGGAGGCCCGTCCCGCCGCGCGCGCCGGCCTAGCCCAGCCGCCGCACCAGCAGCGCTTCGCACCCCATGGTGCGGGCGAGGCGGTCGAAGGCGCGGTCGGGATCGAGCGCGAAGGCGGGATTGGCCGCCGGCACCTCCAGCACCAGATAAGGCGGCTCGGCCACCAGCCGGGTCTGGCGCAGCAGGTTGGGCGCCCCGCCCGACAGGGTATGGGCCAGCCGCAGCGCCAGCCCGACCACCCGCGCCCGCCGCACCGAATCCTCGTCGAGCAGTTGGATCGCCTGGGCCAGCGCCGGAATGTCGTCGCCGCCCTGATAACGGCAGGCGACGGTCAGGGCGATCGCGGCGCGGTCGTCGTGGGCCACCCCCATGAACGGCAGTCGCAGGATGCGCAGGAAGGCCTGCTCGGCGCGGTAATCGGGATGCTCGTTCCAGAAGATGTCCGACAGCAGGCAGGCGGCATGGCGCAGCCGGGCCTGATGGGCGCTCTCGGCCGGGAACAGCGGCGCCATCCACGCCAGCAATTCGTCGCCATGGGCGGGGAAGCGGGAATTGCGCTCGGCCATCCGCCGGCAGATCGCCAGCAGCGGATCCTCGTTGCGGCAGGTTTCGGGCAGGCGGCGGAAGAACTGGCCCTCGCGCATGCCGTAGATCGAGAACACCAGCCGGCTGGGGCCGACGGCGCGGCACACCCGCTCGAGGATCAGCGCCGCCAGCGGCAGGCCGGGGATCCGTTTGCGCGACAGGCCGCCGATCCGTTCCAGCCCCTTGCGGTTCTGCCCGGCGGCGAGGCCGAGCAGCCGCAACGCGACATCGGCCTCAAGGGCGAAATTGTCGAGCACACTGAGCGGGTGGCCGGTCTGGGCGATGCAGAAGCGGGCCAGGGCGCGCCACGCCCCGCCGACGGCATAGAGGTTGCGGCCCCGCCCCTCGCCCAGCCAGGGAATCCCGGCCAGATGACGCTCGATCAGATCCTGGGCACGGGCGCGGTCGTCGCCCGAGGCCTCGGCCAGCCGCAGCAGGCCGAGCGGCATGGTGACATGGGCGCCGGGCGCGCCCTGCTGCACCGTCACCAGTTCGAGCGAGCCGCCGCCGAGATCGGCCACCACCCCGTCGGCGTCGGGCGAGCCGCACAGCACCCCCATCGCCGCCATCTGCGCCTCCTCGGCGCCCGACAGCACCCGGATCGACGCGCCGCAGCGCTGCTCCAGATCGGCGACGAATTCGGCGCCGTCGCTGGCGTCGCGCACCGCCGCGGTGGCGAGAATGTCGAGCCGGTCGACCGCCATCGCCCGGCACAGCGCGACGAACCGGCCGACCGCCACCCGCGCCGCCGCGACGCCGTCGGGATTGAGCCGGCCGCTGGCGCCGAGGCCGCGTCCGAGGGCGCACACCGCCTTTTCATTGAACAGCGGCACCGGCACCCGGTGGGCGAGGTCGTAGACGCAGAGGCGGATCGAATTGGACCCGATGTCGACGATGCCGATCGGATCGATGCGGTTTTCCAGGGTGTACATCGCTCTCTCCCTACCCCGCCCGGCCGACCCGCTGGGCCGGCTTGCGTCCGTGATGCAGCGCGCTGCCGCGCCCGGACAGGGACGGATAGGTCATGAAGTAGGTGTGGGCACAAAACGCCTCCGCCGGGGCGGCGACGCGCTGGTAGCGCCCGTCCGGGCGCAGCAGCCAGGATTGGGTTTCGTCCTTGAGGTTGGCGACCATGATCTGGTGCAGGATCTGGGCATGGACGGTGGGATTTTCGATCGGGACGAAGGTCTCGACCCGCCAATCCATGTTGCGCGGCATCCAGTCGGCCGAGGAGATGAACACCTTGGCCTGCCGCGACGGCATGCGGTGGCCGTTGCCGAAGCAGACGACGCGGCCATGTTCGAGGAAGCGGCCGACGATGCTCTTGACCCGGATCCGCTCGGACAGGCCGGGCAGGCCGGGGCGCAGGCAGCAGATGCCGCGCACCACCAGATCGATCTTCACCCCTTCCTGCGAGGCGCGGTACAGCGCGTCGATCAGGGCCGGATCGACCAGGGCGTTCATCTTGGCCCAGATCGTCGCCGGCCGCCCGGCGCGGGCATGGGTGATCTCGGCCTCGATCAGCTCGATCAGACTCTGGCGCAGCGACAACGGCGCGATCACCAGCTTCTCCAGCGCCTCGGGCCGGGCATAGCCGGTCATGAAGTTGAAGGCGCGGGCGGCGTCGCGGCACAAGGCCGGATCGCAGGTGAAGAACGACAGGTCGGTATAGACCTTGGCGGTGATCGGGTGATAATTGCCGGTGCCGAAATGGACGTAGGAGGCCAGATTGGCCCCCTCGCGCCGCACCACCAGCGAGATCTTGG
>JBDLVO010000416.1:0-10794 GCA_039804805.1 Pseudomonadota bacterium | reverse complement strand
CCGCCGTCAACATAGGCATCGGCATCGCTCCAGGTCTTGAGCGTGCCATTGTTGTCGGTGCGTCCATCGGTCCAATAGCCCATGGTCTGCCTCCTCAAGGGACGGTGGTGATCACGATGCGACCGTTGCCGGCATCGGCGTCCAAGCCACCCACGCCGATGCCGATCGCGTAATTGGAGCTGGTCGTTCCGGGTGGGGTGTAATTGGTCCCGACCGTTGTGGTGGCATTGATCAGGCCGCCGATATAGCCGGAGCCCCCCCCGCCGGCGCCGCCCCCGCCGCCGCCGCCGAACAAGCCGCCTCCGCCGCCCGCGCCACCGTCGACCCCGTCGCGATGGCCGGTGCCGCCCTGGTATTGGGACCCGGCGGTGGCGTTACTGGTGCCAGTGCCTGCCGCGCCGCCCGCCGTCTGCGTGCCGGCGCCACCAAGACGCGCCGAGTAGCCGTTGGTGTTTCTGTCGAGTCCAACTGCCCCGGCCAGCCCGCCGCCTGCACCACCCCAGCCCGATTGGCTGCCGGAATTGAAGGGCTGGCCTCCGCCGCCCCCGCCGGCCGTAGCGACCTCGGTCCCCGACGCGCGACGGATCGCGGTGCGCCCGCCCCCGCATGAGTTATACCCCTGCGCGCCAGAGGTCCCGTTGGCGCCGGGGCCACCGCCACCATAGAGCGCGGTCTGAGCCAGCCTGGTCGGCAGGGGGCCGCCCAACCCGACGATAATGGTCAGGACCTCTCCAGGAGTGACCGACAGCAACCCGGTCGTATAGCCGCCCGCACCGCCATAGCATGCGACCCCAAAGGCTGTAATGCCGGCCCCAGCCGCGCCCCACAGCTCGACCTTGAGCCAGTAAATCCCCCAAGGGACGGTGTAGGTCTGGTCGGCCCCGGTGCAGTCATAGATCGTGGTGACCGGGGCCAGGATCCCGCCGGACATCAACATCGCGTTGACGATACTGGCGGTCGGCTCGATGCCGTGGCGGGCGCACCAGTCGTAGATCTCGACGCCACGCAACAGCGGACGATCGAGGCGCAAGAGGGTCTCGATCGGTTGGATCAGCCCCGGCGGGCGCGGCATAGAGACCGGCGGATCACTTGGCAGGATGAGGCGGGAGGGGAGGCAGCTCATCACGCTGTCCCGACATTCTTGGCGACCGCGATCAGTCGCATCGCGGTACCGTCACACTCAAACGTCAGATCGTCGATCGCCCCCGCCGCCGTGGACAGCGTGAGCGCCGAGACGTTGGTATAGGCCGACGCAAAGGCCAGGGTCGTGCCGGCCGCGCCGTGGGTCACTCGGAGACGATAGATAGTGATCTGGTCGGTGCTGGCCGGCATGTTCGTCGGCGCTGCCAGGGGCCGACTGTCCGCGATCGTCACCCGTGCCGCCTGGCCGGTGGCGAGGTCCCAGGCGATCGACGCGGCGTCGGTCAAGGTGACGATGGTGGAGGATTGCGGTTTGGTCCAGGTCTGGGCGGCATCGTAAAAGGCGATCGCCCGGGCGATGTAGGCGGTAAACGTCGCGCTGGGCAGGTAGCCCGACACGTCCGGGATCGAGATCGTCGCCAGCGCCGCCGCCAGCCCGGCCGGAGTCACCGCGCGCTCGCCATCCTTGCCGGCCTTGGTCTCGGCCAAGGTCGCCAGTTCGACGATGCCGGCGACGGTCTCGCTGGCGGCACCCGGCAGATCGATTTCGTCGATCGCCGCCGCGATCAGGGCGGCGATCGCGTCGCGCAACTGGGTGGTGACGCTGGTATCCAGGTCCAACTCGGCGGCGTCGAGCACCGCCTCGATCTGGGCGCGCAGCCACAGGGTCCGCGCCGCAAGCTGGATCGCCTGCTGGTTCGACACCCCATCGACACCGCCGACCACCGCCTCATCGGTGTCGATCAGCTTGATCGCGGCGATCCATTTGGTGACTTCCGATATGGTGAGGGTCGAGGCCATCAGACCGCCACTCCGTGGTTGTAGGCGCCGTCATAGGACGAGCGGCCGTCATAGAGGTTGGCCACCTCGGTGTAATCGAGGCTGAGCAACTGGCAGCGCACCGGGGCGGTGGTGGCCAGCAGCGCCCGCACCGTTGCCACCTGATCGTTGCGCAAGGGCGTGGACAGCTTGACCCGATACATCGCCCAGCCCCCCTTGGGGCCATAAAGCGCGGTGCCGTCATGGGCGGTGGCGCCGTCATATTTGCGGGCACCGACCCGCTCGATCACGGTCGCGGTGATCCCCATCGCCGCCAGGGCGGTGATGATCGAAGTCGGGGTGCCCTTTTTCCGGTGTACCCCGGGGGCGGCGGCGATCACGTCGCGCCGGGTCGTCTCCGACCAGGAGGGGTCGCAAACGTCAACATGGCGCTGCCGAGCCAGAAACGGCAGCCACGCCGCCGGGCAGGCGGCGGGATCGCCGACGGTGCGGATGCCGTCGGGATCGATCGCCTCGATCCGGCCGCCGATCGCGAGGTCGAGCGCGGTTTCGAGCGCGGTGGCGTTGGGGGGCAACAGGCTGTCGGTCATGCCGTTTCCGCCGTGGTGGACAGGGTGGTGCCGGTGCAATAGGGCGCCTGGCTGTCGTCGCAGACCACGTCGCTCCAGTCGTCGAGGGTGACGGTCTTGACCCCGCTGACATGCAGCGCGCCCTTGACCACGCTGTCGGTGACGGACTCGCCGAGGGCATGGCGGGCGGCGGCGACCTTTTCCCATGCCGCCAGCGCCGCCGCCTTGATGGTGTCGGCATCGAGCCCGTCATAGATTTCCAGCACCGCCACCACGCGGTAGGACAGGATCTCCGCCGCCTGCACTGTCACCGCGTCGCAGAGCGGGCGGACGCTTTTGGACGACAGGTTGGCGGCGACGGTGGCGATGGTGTCGTCATCGACCGCGCCCGCGCCGCTGCGGCCGAGCAACGTCACCAGCACGGTGCCGGCCTCGTCTCCCATGTCCGCGGTGGCGTGCTTGATCCTGGCCGACAGGCTGGTGGACTCGTCGTAGGTGTAGGTGAGCGTGACGGTGCCGCTCGCCGGCGAGGCGACGGTGATCGAGACCGGGGTTTCGCCGGCGGTCAGCGCGGCGAAGACGTAGCTGCCGCTCGGGCCGGCGGTGGTCAGGGATTCGGGGGCGAGCTGGATCCGGCGCTTGAAATCCTCGTCCGCCTCCAGCACCTCGGCGGTATCGGCGGTGGCGGCGGTGAGGGTCAGCCGGTAGACCCCGGCATCGGCCCCCAGCGCGGCGAGGTCGTCGCCCTCGGCAAAGACCAGATTGCGCGCCCGCGCCGCGTCGTTGACCCGCTGGCGCAGGATGGTTTCGCGATAGGCCGCCGTTTCCAGGATCTTGGCGGCCGGATCGGATTCGAGGTCGCCGGCGGTGTAATCGCTATAACGCGCCAGAAAATCGGCCTTCAACGCGGCCAGGATCGTCTCGTACTCGATCGTCTCGACCACGTCGGGCGCGGGCAGGCTGGACAGATCGATGGCGGCGAAGCGGCTCATACCACGATCCCCGCCAGGGTGATCTCGCTGCCGTCCGGGGTGTAGATCCCCGTCAGGTCGAGGGTGGCGGTGCCGCTGGCCAGCGCCGGGATGTCGATCCGGGTCAGGCGCAGACGGGGCTCCCAGGCATCGAGCGCCTCGGCGATCGCGGCGTACAGATCGACCAGCATCCCGGCATTGAGCGGGCGGTCGAGCAGGCCGGGCAGATCCGAGCCGTAATCGCGCCGCATCACCCGCGTCCCCTTGGGGGTGGTGAGGATGTCGCCGATCGACTGGCCGAGATGGCCCAGTCCGTCGAGCGCGGCGCCGGTCTGGCGCGACAGGCCACGGATCCCGGCCATCGCCTCAGGCCGCCTCGATCACGCCGGCCAGCAGCCAGTACTTGGCCGCCGCCTCGGTCAGGGTCACGGTATCGCCCGCCTTGCCCAGCCGGGGGGTAGTGACCAACAGCTTGTAGCTTTTGGTGGCAGGGGCCGTCTTGGTGGTGGCCATCGGTCCTCCTCAGTGGCTGTGATGGTTGGAATTGCCGCCGGCATCGAGGATCGAGCCGGTGGCGCTGACCTTGCCCTCGACCGCCAGATCGCCGACGATCCGGACCGAGGGCGCGGTGATGGTGACGGTGCCGGCAGCGGTCAGGGCGAAGTCGCCCTGGGCGGTGATCGTCGCCCCGCCCGGCAGGGTGGCGGTCAGCGCGTGGGCGGCGCTGTCGTAGGAGATCTCGGCCCCGTCGGCGTAGGTGGTGCGGCGGATTTCGCCGCTATCGGCCGGGGCCGGGGCGGCATCGGCAAAGAGCCCGCCCAGGATCACCCCCTGGGCCAGATCGCCGCCGACCGCCACCACCAGCACCTGCTCGCCCGCCGCCGGCGCCGTCCAGTCGCGGTCGGCCCCGGCGCGGGTGACGGTCCAGGGCAGGGCTGCGGTGGTGACGTCGCCGATCGCGACGGTGGCCCGGGCGGCGGCGGGATCGACCGAGGCCACCGTGCCGATCCGCACCAGATTGGCCAGCCGGCGTTCCAATTCGGTGATGTCGAGCCGGTCATCCCGCATCGGTGGCGACCTCCTCGTAGCACCCGCCGGTCCCGGCATACCAATGGGCCGGCACCAATCCGTCGGCGGCGAACAGATCGGCCCCCAGTCGCACGCTCTGCCGCCACGACAGCGCCCATAGCGCGGTGCCGGCGGCATCGCTGGCGGCGTCATGCAGGTTGTCGGCGGCGATCAGCGCGGCGGGGCCGACATCGTCCAATCCCCAATCGGCCCGGTCGATCAGCGGCACCAGGGCGGTGACGAGGTTGGCGGCGGCATCGCTGCCCTTCAGCCCGGCCTTGTTGTCGGCGGCAACGAAGACGGCGAAGCGGCATTCGACATCGACGAAGCCGGCGCCGTCGTCCTCGAACCGGGTGATCCCCAGCCACGCGACGCGGATCGACGGCACCTGGGTTAGCCAGCGCTTGAGTTCGTCGAGATCGAACCGGCCGGGATGGTCGGTGCATTCGCGCAATTTGGGAAAGGCGGCCTTGAAGCGGGCGATCGCGGCGGCGCGGACATCGAGCGGGGTGGTCATTGCACCGCCCTCGCCAGCCAGTCCTCGATCTCGCCCAGGATCATCGCCGCGTCGTCACCGTCGAGGCCGAGATAGGGCCGCGCCGGCAGGGTCACCGCGTGGCCGCGCCCGGTCGCGCCGCCGAACTGGTGGATGCCGGCATAGATCAGGTTGGTGCCGGTTTCGACCCGGTCGCCGCCGGCGCGATGGGTGATCGACTGGCGCAGCCGGCCGCGATCGACCAGGGTCTGGCCGCCCTCATCCTGGGCGCGGAGGGATTTCTTCCAGGTC
This sequence comes from Pseudomonadota bacterium, assembly GCA_039804805.1. Classification (GTDB taxonomy): domain Bacteria; phylum Pseudomonadota; class Alphaproteobacteria; order Rhodospirillales; family Magnetospirillaceae; genus Phaeospirillum. The sequence goes on along the minus strand of JBDLVO010000416.1, from coordinate 5,479 downwards.
ACCCCGTTGGGACCGATCCCGCGCGCGAAGCGTTCGGCCACCGCATCGACCAGCCCGGCGCCGATCAGGTCGAACGGCCGGTGCAGGTCGCCGGCGGCGGTGACGAAGCGCTCAAGCGCCCCCTTCAGCCGGCTCAGGCTGGGATCGTCAAGGCCAAGGGTGAGGCTGACCCCGCTCATCACCACGCCCTCAGGCTGTCCGGGGTGAACAGACGGCGGCCGGGTTCGGCCAGCACCTGGGTATCGACGGCAGCCGGCTCGTTGCCGGCGACGTCGAGGGTGGCGGCCCCGGTCGAGACGTCGCGCAACCAGGCCAGCGCCGCCTTCTCCGCCGCCAGCACGTCGTCGGTCGGCCGCGCGGTATAGAGGTAGCGCCGGACCAGATCGCAGGCGACCCGCACCACCCGCCCCGGCACCGGGGCCAGCGGCAGGCGGTAATGCCGGCCGACGTAGCTATCGATCGTCGCGTCGGCATCGGCCAGGGCGCGGGCCACCACCGTCGCGTCGATCTCCCCGGCCCCGGCGCGGTCGGTCAGGGCAATCAGTTCGGCGGCGCCGAAGCGGTCGATCAGATCCTGCGCGCTGGCGTAGCTCATGCCGCGCCGCCCTTCTTCCGGCCCGGCGCGACGGCCCCGGCTTCGTCTTCCGCGATGTCCTCGACGATCAGCATCGACTCGGCCCGGAGCGCGGCGATCTGCGCCGTCGTCAGGGTGTCGAGCGGATGCTCGACCGCGCCGGCGGGATGGGCGATCCCGGCGCGGCGGAAGCCGTCGCGGCGGGCGGTGATGCGCAGGGCGCGGATGGCCATCGCCGCCCCCTTACGCCAGCCACGGGCTGATCAGCACCTCGACCGCGTCGCGGTTGGGGTTGGTGGTGCCCTCGATGGTCTCGGCCTTGACCAGGGTCAGCGCGGTGGTGCGCAGGATGGGCGGCACCACCAGCAGGGTCGGCCGGACGTTGAGCGGCTTGCCGTTGTCGCCCTTGACCGACATCATCGCCGCGATCGCGGCGTTGAGGCTGTCGGCGGACAGCGCGGCCCGGCTGCAATGGGCCAGTTGCCACAGCCCGACCCCGGCATTGGCCCGGCAATCGACCCCGTAGACGAACTCCTTGGCCTTGAACACGTTGTCGTCGGTCAGCTCGGTCTTGGCGATAAAGGTGTAATCGCGCCGCTTCTGGAAGATCAGCGGCTTGACCGGCTTGCTGGTGTCGAGCAGGTACCACGCGGTCGCATCGCCGGCGGTGAGATTGGCGACCGAGCCGTTATCGACCGGATGATCGGTGTCGAAGAAATACTGGCCGTCATAGCACAGGGTGCTGGTGCCGGCCTTCAGCAGGGCGAACACCAGTTCGTCGGGATGGGTCCGGGCGTCGGCGCCCAACGACTGGAACAGCGGGCTGTAGACCCCGATCGCATCGTCCTCGATGTCCTCGCGCTGGACCGCGACGGTGTTCTCGAAGGTCTTGTTCTTGATGGTGAAGTCGTGGGTGCCGAGGTTCTGGACCACCCGGTCGCCGATCCATTCGCGGAAACGGGTGGTGGTGCCGAGCCAGGCATAGGTTTCCTGACGGGCGGCCGAGGGCACCAGCATCGCCACCTTGTCCCAATCGCTGGGCGCGGCGCTGAAGGCGGTGTTGAACAGGGTCTTGAAGCCGGTGGTGGCGGCGGCGAGCGAGGCGCGGTTGATCAGCATGACGGTTCCCCCTTCAGATCCGGACCCAGACGCCGGATGCGTCGATGTCCTCGATGGTGCCAACGGCGGAGCGGGTGGACCCGCTGCTGTCGGCCGACACCGTCTGGTCATCGACGGCGTAGGCGGGATCGCCGATCGCGGCGCGGGTGACGTCGCCGGCGTTGGCCCAGCGGAACACGCCGCGCCGCACCCGCACGGTCGCCGCCCCGGCGGCGCCGGCGCTGTTGTCGATGGTTTCCTCGGCCCGGCCATCGCCGGTCAGCCCGGCGACGGCGCTGGCCGGCACCGCGTAGCCGGTGGCGTCGAGGCAGGCCAGCGCCCCGGCATAAATCACCGCCCCGGCGGCGACCGGGCGGCCGAACTGGCGGCCGTAGATTTCGGGGGTGTCCCGATCGGCGGACAACGCGGCCATCTCAGGCGTCTCCCTTGCCGGCGCGAATCTGTTCGACGGTCAGGCCGAGCTGGCTGGCCACCGCCTGTTCCTCGGCGGTCAGCGCGGCGGCGGTGGCCGGCGGCGGTGCGGCGGTGGGGCCGGCGGCGGATTGGCCGACCAGCACCGGGGCGGCGGCGACATAGGCGGCGAAGCCGGCCGGGTCCTGGCCGGCATAGCCCAGCGCCCAGTCGCGCGCGGCCGGGGTGACCTTGCCGGCGACGATCGCCGCGTCCACCGCCTGCGCCGCCGCCGCCACGCCGGCGTCGCGCTGGCTGGCGGCAAGCTGGCCGGCCACCGCCTGATGCACCGCCATCGGCACCCATTCGGCCGGGTTGGGCGCGGTGGGGGCGCCGCGCTGCGCGGCGGTGACCAGCGCCGGCAGGGAGACGGCGGCGGGATCGAGCCTGAACGCGGCGGTGAGCTGACCCACCGCCGCCTGGGCGGCGGTGACGAGCTGCGCCGGCGGGGTGCTCTCGGCCAGGCCGAGCAACCGGGCCACCGCTCCGGCGCCAGCGGCGAGCGCGGCGGCGTGGGCGGTGACGACGGCCGGGGCGCTGTCGGCCGGCAGGCCGAGCGCCTTGATCAGTTCGGGGTCCATGATCTCTCCTTGGGAGGCGAGCGCGGGCAGCGCGAAATTGGGCTGGTTGGTGAGGCCGCCGCCGACCAGACGCAGCACCGCCCCGGTGCCGCCCGGACCGGCGCCGATCCAGGCCGGGCTGAAATAGCGGTATTCGCGGGCGGCGATCCGCCGGGCGGCGGTCTTGGTCCAGTCGGGCCGGCCATAAATGCCGTCGTCGCGGATTTCGAGGCTGTCGGGATTGACCCAGCCCGACGCCGGGGCCGGCTGGCCATTGGCGGCGGCGCGCTGGGTCTGATGGTCGTAATCGATCGGTAGGTCGGCCCCGGCCTGATAGGCCCGGGTGGCGTCGAGCACCGCGCCGGCGGTGGCGGCATCGGGCAACAGATAGGGGCCGCGCCCATCCCGCCCCCAGATCGCGGCGCCGAACGGGAACAGCTTGATCGGGCCGGGGGCGTCGGGCAGCTCGATCCCGGCACTGGCGATCACGATCGAGGGGGCGGGGGGCACGGGGCGCGGACTCCATCCAGACGGGGGATGGAGCGACCCTAGCGGGCGGGCGGCGGGGGATCAGTCCTGAAGGATTTCACGCCCGGCCCAGACCCGGCGGCGCTGCCGCGACGATAGCCCCGCCCCCCCGCCGCCGCAACCGCCGTCAAAGCCCATGGGAGCGTTCAAATCGGCGTTTAAGGATTTCCGGCGGGGGATCGGGCTGGACTCCAGTTCCGGCCACCAGCGGGGCGGAAATCCGGGGTCGCCCTCCATGCCCGTGGATTTCCCGCGCGATCGGCGCGATAATGAAGCCGTGGCCGCCCTGACAACCGGGAAATTCGCGGGTCCGGTTGGGCGGGCGTCAGCCGGCTCTTACGGGGAAGGTCGCGTACCCCCTGGGCGGTCACCTACCGATTTCCCCATCAAGAATCTGGTAGCGGGGCGCGCGCAGGTCGCCCGGTTTGACGATGCCCCCCGTGGTGACGGCGTTGGTGATGAGGGTGTATCGCCCTTCCGGGCTCTTGGCCCGTTCGGCGAAATCGACCCGGACCACGATTTTCCCCGGCCCGGCGCCAAGATCGAGGACATAGATCAGGGCCGGATCCTGCTGATCCCACAACACCGCCTGGGGTGCCGCGAGGGCTTCGGGCAGACACCGGACCTGATCGACCGGCAGGGCCGCGCCCCTACTGGATTTGGCATCCCGCAGCATATGCACCAGGGCGCGATCGTTGACGGTGAGGGCGCCGGTTTGCGGCACCTTGCCATGCCGCGCCAGCCCATCCAGCACTGTCTGCGACAAGGCCCCCACCACCCTTCGTTCGCCGGTGGTCCGGATGACCGGCGGGTCTCCGGCGGCGCGGCCGGCACGGGCGGCGGCGAGTTGGGTTTCGACGCCATCGACCCAATCGGCGAACCCGCGCGCCAGCCCAGGCAACACCTCTCTGCGGTTGGCGGATTCGATCGCCGCCGCCATCTCCGGCGGCGCGTCCACCCATTTGGTGGCGAAGGCCTGGGCGGCGCTGGCGTCGCGGGAAAGGCGGCCCGGATTGTGCGCCCAGCCCGGATCGATTCCGACCGGCACGCGGCAGACCTCACCGGTACGGTCGTTGCGGAAATCGCGGGTCTCGAAAGACGGTGGCGGGCTGACTTCCCGCCCGGACCGGGCCAGATCGCGCGCGCCGAGTTGGCGCACCATGCACCGGCAGCGCCAGCCGTTGGGCGGATAGTGGGTGTCCCAGAACGAATCCTCGACCGGACGGATGATCCCGTTCCAGGCTCGATGCTGCGGCCGGGTGCGGCGATCGAGCACCGCTGAATACATCAGGTAGGGCCGCTCTTCCTTGACGCGCTGAATCTGAGCCCAGCGGCCGGCGGCATAGGAAACGCGCATGTTGACGTCGAAGATCGTCGCCAGCCGGCGCGGCGTTCCCAGGGTGGCTTCCTTGATCAGGCCATCGGCCGGGTCCACCACCATCTTGCGACCCCACCACCCCTTGGCCTCCAACACCGGGCGGATGTCGCGCGCCCAGTCGGCGAAGGTACCGCCCCCGGCCAGGGTGTCCCGCAGGGACTGGTGCAAGTCGCGCAGGATGTCGAACCCCACCGACTTCGCCACGGTGAAACTGGCGCTGTGCTCTTCGGCCCGGACATCCTGCCAACTGAAGCTGGGATGCAGGGTGGTGCCGCGCGCCTGTAGCGCTGCCAGGGCTTCGTCGAAGGGCAGCGCCTGAAGTTCAACCGCCGCCAAGTTCTTCCTCCCCCTCGCCGGCCAGGCGCGCGGCGATCATCGCCCGGCCGAGACGATCCGCCAGCGCATCCGTATCCAACCCTGCCGCCAGCTCGGGCAACCGGGCCAGGAATTCGTCCGCCGTCCGGCACTGGCCCAGCACGCTTTCAATTTGGCGCACGATCGGGTCCACTAACGGTCGCCAGCCTTCATTCTCAAGCTCACGGGCCACCAGATCATCGACGGCATCGCCGTCTGGAGCGGCGGAGTGCTCCTGGGCGGCGGTGGCGATCGCGGCGGCTTCGACCGGTTCGGGCGCGGCCGGTTCGATTGGGGCGCCGCCACCGCCTGGACTGGGACGCAGCAGCTTGACCTGAGGGCCGGTCGGCGGATCGGGCAGGCCGATCCGGTCGCGCACCACCGATTGCTCGACCTCGCCGCCCAGTTCGACGAAGGTCTTGACCGTCTCCATGAACAGCTTGAGGTCGGTGGAATCGGGCCGGGCGCTCCGCAGGCGGGGATAGCGCGGGCGCGGCCCCAGATTGAGATCGACCA
>JBDLVO010000415.1:0-2758 GCA_039804805.1 Pseudomonadota bacterium | reverse complement strand
CCCCCCGACAGCGCCGGGGCTCTCCCTCACAGCCGGAAATCGACGAAGGCGGCGCGGCGCAGGTCGCGGATATGACGCCGGGCCAACAGCTCGGTGCGTTCCTCCTCGATCTGCTGACGGATCTGCCCCCGGCTGGGCAGACCGGCGCTGCCGCCACCCGAGCAGACCATATAGACGGAGATGCCGTCCGGCCCGGCGACCGGGGTGCTGGCCTTGCCGATGGCGAGACCATCGACCGCGCGGGCGGCCTCGGGCGGCAGGGCCTGGGGCCGGACATTGTCGAGCCGCTGCGACTTGGGGGAATTGAGTTCGCCGGCCAGATCCTCCATCGCGTCGCAATCCTTGGCGGCGATGGTCATGTCGCGGGCCTTGGCGATCAATTGTTCCTGCGACGGCGGCTTGCCGGTGGGGATCGGGAACACCAGCCGGTAGAGGCTCATCGCGTCGGGCTCGCCGCTGACGCCGGCGATGCGCTGGTTGACCAGGGTCAGGATGGTGTAGCCCGCGCCGGTGCGGATCAGCGGGCTGACCTGCCCCTTCTGCAGGGCGGCGACCGGCTCGCGCCAGTCCTCGTCGAGATTGATTTCGCTGATCCAGCCGAGCAGGCCGCCGTTGGGGGCCGAGCCGCTCTGGGAGAACTGGCGGGCCAGCGCCTGGAACGGCGCGCCGGACCGCAACTGGTCGAGCAGGCGTTCGCCGAGATGGCGGGCCTCCTCCTGCTGGGCCGGGGTGTCGAACGGCAATTCGATCTCGGCCAGCAGGTATTCCGGCCGGCCGACCTGCTGGCGCAGGGTTTCGAGCCGGTCGGTGATCTCCTCCTCGCCGACGCGGACGGTGGGCTGGAGCAGGCGGCCGATCACCCGCAGCCAGGCGATGTCGGCGCGGACCTGCTCGCGCACCGCCGCGGGATCGACCCCGGCGCGGCCGAGCTGGGTCAGCAGCCCGCCGGGCGGCATGCGGTTCTGTTTTTCGATGGTGGCGATGGCGCGGCTGATGTCCTCGCTGCCGACCTGGAGCTTGATGCGGCGGGCTTCCTGCATCTGGAGATGCTCGTCGATCAGCTTGCGCATCACCTGGGGCAGCAGGCGGCGGCGGTTCTCGACGGTGTCGGGCAGGTTGGACACCGCCAGCGCCAGCTTGATCCGGCCTTCGAGATCGCGCAGCGAGATGATGTCGTCATTGACCACCGCGGCGATGCGGTCCATCTGCTGGGCCCGGCCCGGGCTGGGCAGTGCGGCCAGCGCCACGGCGAGGAGCAGGACGGCCATAGGCGCAAACTTCATTCCCGCGATCCCTTTCGTCCTGGTCGGTTGTCGGTGCGCGTCCATCAGAACAGCCCGGTCGAGCCCTGGCCCAGGGTCTTGAGCACGACCGACAGGTTGGCGTCGAAGCCGGAATTGAGCCCGGCCTGGGTGGTGAAATAGCGGTTGAACGTCAGGGCCAGACCGAAGCATTCGTCGTCGTAGAAGGTCCGCGATCTGACGCTGAGGATGCCGCCATTGTCCTCGAGGTCCTGGTTGAGGCTGGCCTCGCTGCGGATATACTGGCTGATGGCGCTGGAAAGCCCGTAGGTGACGTATTGGCGCCGGCCATAGAGGCTGCCGCTTTCGAGCGTCGAGGGCGAGAGATAGCCGTAGCTGGCCGAGGCCCGCAGCGGCTCGGGGCCGACGCTGAGGGTGGCCTCGTGGCGGTTGAGGCTGAGGCTGTCCTTGTCGAGGCGGAACCGTTCGCTGAGGGAGAGATTGCCGGTGGGGGAGATCTCGACCCGGCCGAGATAATCGGAGAAATTGTCGGTGAAGCCGCTGCCTTCGCGGAAGGTGTCGTCGATATGGCGGCGCCAGCCCTGGGCGAGCTGGATTCCGACCTTGCCGCCGCGATCGGGATAGGCGGACCAGCGCAGGCCGTAGCCGCCGCGCAGTCCGCCCTCGACCCGGTCGAGCCCGACCAGCCGGTTGGGGCGCAGCGCGTTGGTCTCGTCCAATTCGAAATCGATCGAGTCCTCGTTGGGGATCTTGTAGCTGTTGCCGCCGATCGGGCTGACCGCCAGCATGCCGAGCGGTTCGATCACCTGGGTCAGGCCGTCGCCGCGCCGGCTGAAGGGATAGCTCCATTGCACCGAGGCGTCGGGCAGGGCGCGGCCGGTGGTGGCGGAATCGCGCAGCGCGTCGTCGTTGCTCTGGGTCAGATGGTTGGAATCATAGCCGTCGAGCCGCAGCCCGGTCGAGACGGTGAACAACTGGCCGTCGCTGGTCACCAGCGGCAGGTTCCAGGCGGTGCGGCTCGACAGGCGGCGGGATTCGGCGCCGCGGGTGCGGCTGTAGACCAGCATGTCGGCGTCGTTGGTCCAATAGCTGCCCTGCCAGCCGGGGGCGCCGACGCGGGAATCGACCAGATGCGGCACCACCACGGTGGCCTTGCTGCCGTCGGTGACCACCTGCTGGCCCTGGAACGACAGCGTTTCCGCCATGCTGTAGCCGCGCCGCCCGAAGCCCTCGACATAGGGCCGGGTCAGCAGCCAGTTGCGGTCGTTGTCCATCCGCACCTTGTAGAGGTTGCGGTAGGACTCGTCCGATTGGTACTGCACCTGCCAGCCGGCCCGCCAGGTCTCGTCGAGATCGACCAGCCCCTTGGAATCGATGTGGCCGCGCGGCTCGCCGGTTTCGCGGTCGGCGACGATGCTGGCCCGGGTGGTGGCCTGACCGGTGCCGCCGCGCCAGCGATGCTCGGCCGACCATTGGATGCGGCGGAAGACGAAGGC
>JBDLVO010000414.1:0-3389 GCA_039804805.1 Pseudomonadota bacterium | reverse complement strand
CCGCACCATCGAGGGGCTGTCCGCCGCCGCCCGCACCATCGGCGAGATCGTCACCCTGATCGGCGACATCGCGGCCCAGACCAATCTTTTGGCGCTCAACGCCACCATCGAGGCGGCGCGGGCCGGCGACGCCGGCAAGGGCTTCGCCGTGGTCGCCAACGAGGTCAAGGGGCTGGCCAACCAGACCGGCAAGGCCACCAGCGAGATCGCCGAACAGATCGGCACCATCCAGAGTTCGATCACCGACGCGGTGGCGGCGATCAAGACGGTATCGGGCGCGATCGGCCGGGTCGACGAGGTGGTCGGCTCGATCGCCGCCGCGGTCGAACAGCAGAACGCCGCCACCCAGGAAATCGTCCGCAACGTCAGCCAGGCCGCCGACGGCAACCAACTGGTCACCCGCAACATCAGCGATGTCTCGGCCTCGGCCCACCACACCGGCGAGATGGCCACCCCCATGGGCGAGGTCGCCGGCGACCTCGAACAGGCCGCCACCCATCTCGGGCAACGGGTCGAAGGCTTCCTCGGCGAGGTCAACGCGCTGTAACTGAGGCGGGCTGCCGCCCGCACCCGCTCGGGGAGCGGCGCTCCCCGAACCCTTCCCCTTTTCTTTCTCGGGAGGGGATCGACCGCCCCGGAACAATCGACAAACAAATGAGGGGTTCGGGGAGCTTCGCTCCCCGAGCGGGCCGGCGGGCGGCAGCCCGCCTAACTGGTGTATGTTTGCGCGCGGAACGCGCGGGGCGGCAGCCCGCCTAGTGGTCCGGCCTCCAGGCGTCGGGCAGGTGACGGGGCAGATGGCCGGGAGCCAGCAGGATCAGATCGAAGCGCAAGGCCCACCCGGCGCAATCGGGCCGGCGGGCGACGAAGGCGGCGGCGGCGCGTTCGATCCGCCGGCGCTGGGCCGGGGTCAGCGCGGCGGCGGCCTCGGCCAGGGTCGGCCGGGTCTTGACCTCGACGAAGGCCAGCAGGCGGCCGCGCCGCATCACCAGATCGAGTTCGCCCGCCCCCGAGCCCCGGCCGAAGCTGACATTGCGGGCGACCAGCCGGTAGCCCTTGAGCCGCAGCCACCACAGCGCCAGCGTCTCGCCGCGCCGGCCGCGCCGCAGCGCCGCGGCGCGCGCGGCGGTCACGACGGCGCGGCGCGGAACAGGCGCAGCGCCAGGGCGTAGACCTCGCGGCGGGGATGGCCGGTCTCGGCCGCCACCAAAGCGGCGGCGTCCTTCAGGCTGGTGCCGGCCTCGACCTCACGGCGCAAGCGGGTTTCGAGATCCTCGGCGGCGGCGGCCGGGGCCGCGCCGGGCGGGGCGACCACGATCACCACCTCGCCGCGCGGCGGCGTCGCGGCGAAACGGGCGGCCAGCTCGGACAGCGGACCGCGCGCCACCTCCTCGTGCAGCTTGGTCAGTTCGCGCGCCAGCGCCGCCTCGCGGTCGCCCAGCACCGCCGCCATGTCGGCCAGGGTTTCGGCGGCGCGGTGCGGCGCCTCGTACACCACCAGCGAGGCCGGGGCGGCGGCCAGTTCCTGCAGGGCGGCGCGGCGTTTCGCCCCGCGCGGCGGCAGGAAGCCGGCGAACAGGAAGCGTTCGACCGGCAGCGCCGACAATTGCAGCGCGGTCAGCACCGCCGAGGCCCCCGGCAGCGCGGTGACGCGGATACCGCGCTCGACGCAGTCGCGCACCAGCCGGTAGCCGGGATCGGACACCAGCGGGGTGCCGGCGTCGGACACCAGCGCCACCACCGCGCCCTGCTCCAGCCGGGCCAGCAAGGCGGGGCGGGCCTGATCGGCATTGTGGTCGTGATAGGGGGTCAGGCTGCCGTCGAGCCCGAGCAGGCGCAACAGCTTGCCGGTGACCCGGGTGTCCTCGCAGGCGATCAGGTCGGCGCCGGCCAGCACGTCGAGGGCGCGCAGGGTGATGTCGCCCAGATTGCCGATCGGGGTGGCGACCAGATAGAGCCCGGCCGCCGGTTTACTTCCCCGTCCCCGCGGGCTACCTTCGCCCAACGTCTCGGCGGGGGCGCCGTCGTCCTCCGCCCCGTCCAGGGAGGGTTGCCTTGCGCCAGTCCGCGTTTCGGTGGCGCCGTGTCGCTGCCTTGTCATGGCTTGCCGCTATCCTGGTGCTGTCGGGCTGTCAACAGGTGGCAGAGGTAGCACCTTGGAGCCAGGGAACCAAGCCCGCAACCGCCGCCACGGTCGAACCGCCGCAAGTTCCGGCCCGGCCGACCACCGCCCCGCTGCCGTCGCCGCCGCCGCTCCCGGTGCCGGAGCCGGTCGTCGTCGCCCCCCGCCCGGTGGCCAAGACCGAGACCCGCGCCGCCCTGCTGGTGCCGCTGTCGGGACCGCAGGCGGCGGTCGGACAGGCCCTGGCCAATGCCGCCCAGCTCGCCTTGTTCGAGATCGCGGATGCCCGCTTCCGCCTGCTGCCGCTCGACACCCGCGGCACCGCCGAGGGCGCCGCCCAGGCGATGGCCCAGGCGCTGAGCCAGGAGGCCGACATCGTGCTCGGCCCGGTGTTCAGCTTCGAGGTCAAGGCGGTGACGCCGCAGGCCCAGGAGCATCACCTGCCGGTGCTGGCCTTCTCGACCGACCGCACCGTCGCCGGAGGCGGCATCTATGCGCTCGGCTACCTGCCGGGGCCGCAGGTGGCCCGGGTGATCGGCTTTGCCCGCAGCCAGGGCCGCTGGCACGTCGCGGTGCTGGCCCGTACCGACGATTACGGCCGCGCCGTCGCCGAATCCGCCCGCGAGGCCGCCGCCGCCCAGGGCGCCGATCTGGTCGCGGTCGAATATTACGACCCGGCCCAGCCCGATTTCGCCCAGGCGGTGCGCCGGCTCGCCGCCGCCCGCACCGCCCAGCGGCCGATCGACGCGGTGCTGATCGCCGATGACGGGCCGCGCCTGCGCAGCCTGGCCGGTCTGGTCGCCGGCGAGTTCGGCGCCGGGGCCGCGCCGCGCCTGCTCGGCACCCTGCTGTGGGACGACATCCGCCTGCGCGCCGAGCCGTCGCTGGCCGGCGGCTGGTATCCCGCCCCGCCGGCGGCGTCGCACGAGGCGTTCGAACAGCGTTACGTCAAGGCGTTCGGACCGATGCCGGCCAACGTGCCGGCGCTGCTGGCCGGGATCGCCTATGATTCGACCGCGCTGGCCGCCCTGCTGGCGCGCCAGGGCAAGGGCGATTACAGCCCGGCGGCGCTGCAATCGCCGGTCGGGTTCCTCGGGGCGGGGGGATTGTTCCGGCTGACCCCGGCCGGGCTGGCCGAGCGTGGCCTCGCCATCCGCGAGATCACCCCGCAAGGGGCGCGCGAGATCGCTCCGGCGCCGGACACGTTCTGAGCAAAAAAAGAGGGCGGGGCGGACGGCCCGCTGCGGGGCTGCCGCCCCGACCCCGC
>JBDLVO010000413.1:0-4371 GCA_039804805.1 Pseudomonadota bacterium | reverse complement strand
GGTCCGGGGCATCGCCCCGGTTGGGTTTGGGCGAAAGCCCAACACATGACGGTCCTGCTCGCCACCCAGGCCGCCTCCCACGCGGCCGACGGCTGGATCGCCCTCGACGGCGCGGCCGGGGCGGAATGTCCGCCGCTGCCCGATCCCGGCGCGGCGCTGGAGGCGGCCTTCACCGCCAGCGCCCCGGTGTGGTGGGAGCTGGGCCGCGCCCTGGCCGCCGGGCGCGGCGCCGGGCTGGCCCATGCCCCGGCCTGTGTCGCCAATGCCTCCGACCTCGGCCAGATGCTGGCCTGGACCCGGCTGATCGACCAATGGGCGGCGGAACAACGGCGGGTGTTGGTGCTGTGCCGCGATCCCTGGCTGTTCCGCCATTTCGCCGCCCGTCCCGGGGTCGAGCCGGTCGATCGGGCGCCGCCGCTGTGGCCGGCGGCGCTGCGTCTGGCCCTGCGCGGTCTGGCCGCGCGCGGCCGGGTGGCGGTGCGGATGGCGCTGGCGGCCTGGCGGCTGCGGCGGCAGCGCCGCGCCGCGCCGACCGGCGGGGCCCATCTGCTGGTCTATGGCCATCCCGCCAGCCGTCCCGGTCACGACGCCTATTTCGGCGGGCTGATGGCCGAGTTGCCGGAACTTGGCCGGGTGCTTCACGTCGATTGTCCGCCGCGGCGGGCGCTGGCCCTGGCCGCCGATGGCCGTACCCGCGCCCTGCACGCCTGGGGGGCGCCCTGGTTCGCCCTGGCCCGGCTGCCCTGGGCGCGTTGGCGTCCCGACCTCGCCCCGGTCGAGCCCGGGCTGCGCTGGCTGGTGCGCCGCGCCGCCGCGCTGGAGGGTGGCACCGGGCAGGCGGCGATGATCCTGTGGCAGTTGCATTGCCAGCTGCGCTGGCTGGCGGCGGTGCGGCCGCACCGCTTGGCCTGGCCGTGGGAAAACCATAGCTGGGAGCGCGCCCTGGTGCGCGCGGCGCGGGCACGCGGGGTGGCCACGGTCGGCTATCAGCATTCGGTGATCGGCCGGCAGATGTTCAATTATGCCGCCCACGCCTTGGCCGATCCCGCCGCGACCCTGCCCGACCGGGTATTGTGCAGCGGCGCCGCCACCCTGGAACAATTGGCGGGTTGGGGCGTGGCGCGGTCGCGGCTGGCGATCGGCGGCGCCCTGCGCTTTGCGGCCCCACTCGCCGTGCTCCATGATTCCGCCGCTCCGGTGTTCGTCGCCCTGCCATTCGATCAGGCGGTGGCGGCGGAAATGGTCGCCGCCGCCCGGGCCGCCGCCGCCGAAGGCTGGCGCTTCGTGGTGCGCGACCATCCGATGACTCCGTTCGCCTTCGCCGAAAGTCCGGGGGTGGCGCGGGCCGAGGGCGGACTCGGCGCCCAGGCGGCGGTGGCGGCGGTGGTCTATGCCGCCACCACCGTCGGGCTCGAGGCGATCCTGGCCGGTCTGCCGACCCTGCGCTTCCGGCCGGCGGGGCGGGTTTCGCTCGACATCCTGCCGGAAGGGATCGCGGTGCCGGTCTGCGACGGCGCCGGGCTGGCGGCGGCTCTGGCCGCTCTTGCCCCGTCCATGGCGCCTCCGGGGCGGGAGACGGTGTTCGCCGCGATCGACCCGGTGCCGTGGCGGACCCTGCTGGCCCCCGATTGAAACGGCCAGGGGGGCGGCGGCCACTTTTTGGTGCTTCCGGGTTGCGTCCGACGTGGAAATCGCTATAGTGCCCCTCTAGACACAGTCTTACAGGCCTGGCGACAGGATGGTGAGAGTGGGCCAGCGGCCCACTTTTTGTTTTTTCGGGTCATTGGAATCGCGAGAGCATGGATCTGCCGAGTCGTCTGGAAGCCCTGATCACGCCCTCGCTCGAAGCGATGGGCTATGAGTTGGTTCGGGTCCAGATGCAGGGCAACCAGCGTCCGACCCTCCAGGTGATGGCCGACCGCGTCGATGGCGCGGCGATGGGGATCGAGGATTGCACCGAGATCAGCCGTGCCCTGTCGGCGCTGCTCGATGTCGAGGATCCGATCGCCGGCGCCTACACCCTGGAGGTCAGCTCGCCCGGTCTCGACCGCCCGCTGACCCGGCCCAAGGATTTCGTCCGTTGGGCCGGTCACGAGGTCAAGCTGGAGACGGCGCAGCCGATCGAGGGGCGCAAGCGTTTTCGCGGTCGGCTCGACGGGCTGGACGCCGAAGGGCGGGTGGTGCTCACCCTCGACGAGGGCGGCGCGGTCGCGCTGCCGCTGGCCGAGGTGCGTGGCGCCAAGCTGGCGCTGACCGATGATCTGATCCGGGCGGCCATCAAGGACCAGGAAGGTTTGAGGACAGACGATTAAGATGGAACGAATCGCCGCACTTCCCCGCCCCGAACTGCTTCAGGTCGCCGACGCCGTCGCCCGCGACAAGGGCATCGACCGCGACGAGGTTCTGGAGGCCATGGAGCAGGCCATCCAGAAGGCCGGCCGCTCGAAATACGGCCACGAGCACGACATCCGCGCCCATATCGACCGCAAGACCGGCGAGATCCAGCTCGCCCGCTATCTCGAGGTGGTCGAGACGATCGAGAACGAGGCGACCCAGCTGACCCTGGCCCAGGCCTTGCGCAAGAAGCCGGGCGCGGTGGTCGGCGACTTCCTGGTCGATTCGCTGCCGCCGATCGATTTCGGCCGCATCGCCGCCCAGACCGCCAAGCAGGTGATCGTCCAGAAGGTGCGCGACGCCGAGCGTCAGCGCCAGTTCAACGAATACAAGGACCGCGTCGGCGAGATCTCCAACGGTCTGGTCAAGCGGGTCGAGTTCGGCAACGTCATCGTCGATCTCGGCCGCGCCGAGGGCCTGCTGCGCCGCGACGAGTTGATCCCGCGCGAGACCTTCCGCACCGGCGACCGCGTCCGCGCCTACATCTTCGACGTCCGCCAGGAACCCCGGGGGCCGCAGATCTTCCTGTCGCGCACCCATCCGAGTTTCATGGCCAAGCTGTTCGCCCAGGAAGTGCCGGAAATCTACGACGGCATCATCGAGATCAAGGCGGTGGCGCGCGATCCCGGCTCGCGGGCCAAGATCGCGGTGATCTCGCACGATTCCTCGATCGACCCGGTCGGGGCCTGCGTCGGCATGCGCGGTTCGCGCGTCCAGGCGGTGGTGGCCGAACTCCAGGGCGAGAAGATCGACATCATCCAGTGGTCGCCCGACGTCGCCACCTTCGTGGTCAACGCCCTGGCCCCGGCCGAGGTGACCAAGGTGGTGCTCGACGAGGAAGCCGGCCGGATCGAGGTGGTGGTGCCCGACGATCAGCTGTCGCTGGCGATCGGCCGGCGCGGCCAGAACGTCCGCCTCGCCAGCCAGCTGACCCAGTGGACCATCGACATCATGACCGAGGCCGAGGAATCGGAACGCCGCACCGAGGAGTTCCGCTCGCGCTCGAACATGTTCATCCAGGCGCTCGACGTCGATGACGTGATCGCCCACCTGCTGGTCACCGAGGGCTTCTCCTCGGTCGAGGAGGTGGCCTACGTCCCGCTTGAGGACCTCGCCGACATCGAGGGCTTCGACGAGGGTGTCGCCGAAGAGTTGCAGAATCGCGCCCGCACCTTCCTGTCGGAACAGGACGAGCGCTACGACATGATGCGCAAGGATCTCGGCGTCGTCGACGAGGTCGCGGCGATCGAGGGCCTGTCCCCGGCGCTGCTGGTCAAGCTTGGCAACCGTGGCGTCAAGACCCTTGACGATCTCGGCGATCTCGCCAGCGACGAGCTGGTCGACATCGTCGGCAAGGACGCGATGACCGAGGATCAGGCCAACGCCGTGATCATGGCCGCCCGCGCCCACTGGTTCCAGGACGGGGCCGCGGGCTGACGGTCGGAGAGAGGGTTGGCGCCATGCCCGGATGCGAGGCGGAGGTAACTCCGCCGGGCGAGCAGGACGAAGCGGCCGAGGCCGGCTTCGAAGTCGCGGACGAGGCCGAGACCGGCCCGTGCCGCCGCTGCATCGCCACCGGGACGGTGCGCCCGCGCGAGGAATTGCTGCGGTTCGTCGTCTCGCCCGAGGGGGAGGTCGTATGCGACCTCGACCATCGGCTACCGGGGCGGGGAATCTGGTTGAGCCCGCGCCGGGATGTGGTAAATACGGCCGTGGCCAAGCGTCTGTTCGCCCGCGCCGCCCGGCGCGCGGTGACTGTGCCGCCCGATCTGCCCGCGCGGATCGAGGGGGCGCTGACCCGTCGCTGCCTTGACGCCATCGGATTGGCGCGTCGGGCCGGACAGGCGGTCTGCGGTTTCGACAAGGTGTGCGCCGAGATCCGGGCTGGCCGTGTCGCCCTGATCCTCGCTGCCGCCGATGCGGCGGCGGAAGGGCGGGACAAGGTTCGTGCCCTGGCCTCCGGCCGGGCCGCGGGGC
>JBDLVO010000412.1:0-7734 GCA_039804805.1 Pseudomonadota bacterium | reverse complement strand
CCGGCCCTTGGCGGGTGGGGGCCGCGCCCACGAAAAAACCCCGGAGCGTCGCCGCTCCGGGGGGCCAAACGGAACCCGTGGGTCTTAGCGGGTCAGGTCGAACGAGATCTCGCTCGAAGCGTCGGTGACCTCGAAGATCCGGTCGAGGATCTCGACCAGCACCCGCAGCGCGCCCTGATAGCCGAAGGTCGGGAAGCGGTGGTGGTGGTGACGGTCGAAGATCGGGAAGGTCAGCCGGATCAGCGGGATGCCGGTGTCCTTTTCGAGATACTTGCCGTAGGAATTGCCGATCAGGAAGTCGCTCGGCTCGGTGAACAGCAGCGAGCGCAGGTGCCACAGGTCCTTGCCGCGCCAGACCTGGCCGCCGGCGCCGAACGGCGAGGAGGCGAGCAGGGCCTTGGCCTTGGCGTCCCATTCGGCCGAGCCGTTGGTGCACAGCACGTGCTTCGGCTCGCAGCCCATTTCGAGCAGGAAGGCGGTCATCGCCAGGGTGAAGTCGGGATCGCCGTAGATCGAGAAGCTCTTGCCGTGCAGCCAGGCCTGGCTGTCGGCGATGGCGTCGATCAGACGGCCGCGCTCCTTCTCGATGCTCTCGGGGATCGCCTTGCCCGACAGCTCCGCGATCTTCATCAGCAGGGCGTCGGTGGCGCCGATGCCCATCGGGTAGTTGAAGCTGCTGACGGTCTGGCCCTTCTCCCCGCAATATTCGAGGGTCTTCGCGGTGCAATATTCCTGCAACGAGACGGTGGCCTTGGCGTTGATCGCGGCGCGGGCGTCGTCGAGGGTGGTGCCGCCGTCATACATCCGGTACTCGCCGTCGGACGGGGTGTCGTAGACGTCGGACACGTCGCCGAGCAGGGTGTAATCGACCCCCATCAGGTCGAGGTAGCGCTTCAGCTCGCGGTTGTTGGCGACCGCATAGCCGTCGAAGCCGGGGATGATGTTGATCTTGCCGTTGGCGGTGCGTTCCTTGACGCTTTCCCGCTCCCAGAAGTAGTTGAGGATGCCCTTCATCATGTTGTCGTAGCCGGTGGTGTGGCTGCCGACGAACGACGGGGTGTGGGCGAAGGGCACCGGGAAATCGGCCGGAACCGCGGCCTTCTCGGCGCTCTTGGCGGTGCCGATGAACGCCGACAGATCGTCGCCGATGACTTCGGCCATGCAGGTGGTCGAAATCGCGATCATCTTGGGCGAGTAGAGCTTGTAGGCGTTCTGCAGGCCCTCGACCAGATTGTTGAGGCCGCCGAACACCGCCGCGTCCTCGGTCATCGAGTCGGCGACGATCGGCACCGCCTCCTTGAGGTGACGGGCGAGGTGCGAGCGGAAATAGGCGACACAGCCCTGGGAGCCGTGGACGTAAGGCAGGGTGCCTTCGAAGCCGGCGGCGGCGAACACCGCGCCCAGCGGCTGGCAGGCCTTCTGCGGATTGATCACCGCGGCTTCGCGGGCAAAGTTCTTCTCGCGATATTCCCAGCCCTTGGTGTACTCGGCCTGGGTGGCGACATCGGCGTCACTCGGCCGGCACTCGAACTGAGCCTTCTTGCGGTCGAAGATCTCCTGGTATTCCGGCTCCTGGAACAGCTTGACGTGGTCTTTGATCTGGTCAGCGCTCTGAGGCATGACAACTCTCCTTCCCAGCTCCCCGCGCCCCCGGATGATGGGCGCCGCGCGGGGAGGGGTCTTAATCTCGATACGGGTCGGGTCCCGTGGGGGGACGAACTGGCCTGGAGCCGGGGGTTACGCAGCCTTCCAGGGAGCCTTGAACTTGCTCCAGATCGGGCTGTTGACCGCCATGTCCATGTCACGGGCGAAGATGGCGAACCCATCGTAGCCGTGATACGGGCCGGAATAGTCCCACGAGTGCATCTGGCGGAACGGCACGCCCATCTTCTGGGTGGCGTACTTTTCCTTGACGCCGGAGCCGACCAGATCGGGGCGGAGCTTTTCGATGAACTTCTCCAGTTCGTAGCCGGAGACGTCGTCGTAGACCAGCGTGCCTTCCTTGAGATAATGGCCGGTACGCTGATAATCGTCGTTATGGGCGAATTCGTAGCCGGTGCCGACGATCACCATGCCGAGATCGTCATAGGCGGTGGCGACGTGACGCGGGCGCAGGCCGCCGACATACAGCAGCACGGTCTTGCCTTCGAGCCGCGGCTTGTAGCGCGCGGTCACCGCATCGACCAGCGGCTGGTACTTGGCGATCACCTTCTCGGCATTGGCCTGGATGGTCTCGTCGAACTGGGCCGCGATCTTGCGCAGGGAGGCCGCGATCTGGGTCGGGCCGAAGAAGTTATATTCCACCCACGGAATGTCGTACTTCTCTTCCATGTGCCGGCAGATGTAGTTCATCGACCGGTAGCAGTGGATCAGGTTGAGCTTGGCCTTGGGGGCGCGCTCGATCTCGGCCAGGGTGGCGTCACCCGACCAGGAGCCGATCACCCGCAGGCCGATCTCTTCCAGCAACTTGCGCGACGGCCAGGCATCGCCGCCGATGTTGTAGTCGGCGATCAGGTTGACGTCGTAGGGGCCGGTTTCCCATTCGGCGTCGGTCTTCTCGAACACCCAATCGCGGATGGCGTCGTTGGCGATGTGGTGGCCGAGCGACTGCGACACGCCGCGGAAGCCCTCGCAGCGGACCGGAACGATGGTCTTGCCGGTTTCCTTGCCCTTCTTCTTGGCCACGGCCTCGATGTCGTCGCCGATCAGGCCGATCGGGCACTCGGACTGGATGGTGATGCCGCGGTTGAGCGGGAACATCTCGTTCAGTTCGTCGATCATCTTGTCGAGGCGCTTGTCGCCGCCGAACACGATGTCGCGTTCCTGGAAGTCCGAGGTGACCTGCATCGTGACGAAGCTGTCGACGCCGACGGTGCCGTTGAAGTAGTTGCGGCGCTGCGACCAGGAATACTGACCACAGCCGACCGGACCGTGGGAGATATGGACCATGTCCTTGATCGGGCCCCACACCACGCCCTTCGAGCCGGCATAGGCGCAACCACGGATGGTCATCACGCCGGGAACGGACTTGATGTTGGACTTGACGCCACAGGTGGGGTTGCCGCTGGCGTCGGCCTTGACGGTGCCGAGGTGGCGCGCGCGCTTCTTGGCGGCCTTTTCCGGGTACTGATCAAGCACTTCCTTGATCAGAGCCTCGTTGGCGGCGGTATCGTTGACGTTATCGAGGCTCATGCCCCTTCTCCTTCTCCGCGTGGTCTAAGCGATCGCCCCTGCCCCCCCGGCCCGGCGGAGCCGGCGGGACAGGCGGGGGGTATCCCCGGGATCAGCCGGCCTTCTTTTCCTTGGCCTGAAGCTCGGCGAGCTGCTGCTCGTCGGACTTCATGATGCCGAACTCGAGCAGCAGGTCCTCGAGCTCTTCCATGGTGATCGGGGTCGGGACGGTGCCCTTGCCGCAATTGGCGTGGATCTTGGTGGCCAGGGTGCGGTACTCGGCCGCCTGCGACGAATCGGGGGCGTACTGGATCACGGTCTGGCGGCGCAGCTCGGCGTGCTGGACGATGTTGTTGCGCGGCACGAAGTGGATCATCTGGGTGTTGATCCGCTTGGCCAGGGTCTCGGCGAGATCCAGCTCGCGGTCGGTCTGGCGCTCGTTGCAGATCAGGCCGCCGAGGCGGACGCCGCCGGTGCCGGCATACTTCAGGATGCCCTTGGCGATGTTGTTGGCGGCGAACAGCGCCATCATCTCGCCCGACATCACGATGTAGATTTCCTGGGCCTTGTTCTCGCGGATCGGCATCGCGAAGCCGCCGCACACCACGTCGCCCAGCACGTCGTAGGAGACGTAATCGACGTCGTCATAGGCGCCGTTCTCTTCGAGGAAGTTGATCGCGGTGATCACGCCGCGGCCGGCGCAGCCGACGCCCGGCTCGGGGCCACCGGCCTCGGTGCACTTGATCCCCTTGTAGCCGATCTTCATCACGTCATCGAGCTCGAGGTCTTCGACCGAGCCGGCCTTGGCGGCGAGGTGCAGAACGGTGTCCTGCAGCTTGGTGTTGAGGATCAGTCGGGTCGAGTCGGCCTTGGGGTCACAGCCGACGATCAGGATCTTCTGGTCCATTTCGACCAGGGCGGCCAGGGTGTTCTGCGAGGTGGTCGACTTGCCGATACCGCCCTTGCCGTAGAAAGCGATCTGACGAGGCATGTTGGGGTTTCCTTTCTGTCTGCCTGCCTTCAAAAACCGTCGGCGGAGGGTCTGACGCCCCTGCCACGCCCCTCTCCATGCAGGCAGCGTGCCAAGTGCCCGGACCGGGACAAACCAGACCCAACTCGGGGTAAATCTCCAGCAAAATTATTTTGAATCAAGTACATACCACGGGGCGGGAGGCAGATGCCCAACAAATAGGCGGCTGTTGGGAACCCGACAAGCCGGCGGAGGCTGTGTTCGAAGCCGAACAGCGGGGGGTGGGCTGGGCGCAAGCCGGCGGCGACAGAGAGGTACGGTTCTTGCAGGATGGGAACCGCTTCCATCCGAAAGTCATGCCGCACCATGGACCAGCCGACGAATTGCCGACTTGGACACAGCACCAACATGGTTGGCCTCGCCACCGACCTGCTGGGCAGCGACGCCTTCAACGAGGATCCGCGCGAGATCCATCTGTCCGGCGTGCGCGAGATGAATGGCGGGCTGTTCGAGATGCTCGGCCGGGCCGACGACCTCGCCGATGCCGGCGACGCCTTCTACAAATACATGGTGGCGATGTTCGGGATCGACCCCGAGCAGCATGACGGCGCCGCCGGACGGGCGGGCGGGCCGCGCCGCTACCGCGCCAGCTTCCTGCGCCTGCTGAAGGGCTGGGGCTATGATTCCAACGGGCCGGAAGGGGCGGTGCTGAAGGGCTGGGTCGAGAGCCGCTTCGGCCTGTTCCCGACCTTCCACAAGGAACGGATCTCCCGCTTCGCCGGCCAGGGCTGGATCAGCTACGTCGAGGAAAAGATGTCGAGCCGGTTCCACAACAACTCGATCTATTGCCAGCTCGACATCCTGTACGAGTTCTGTCAGTGGGCGCTCGGCCGCTACGTCGCGCCGGGCGAGCGCCACCTCACCCTCTATCGCGGCGTCAATTCGTTCGACGAACACCAGATCGTCACCCGGATCGACCGCAAGACGGTGGTGATGCATCTCAACAATCTGGCCTCCTTCACCAGCGACCGCAGCGTCGCCGATTGTTTCGGCGACGTGATCCTGACCGTGCGGGTGCCGGCGGTGAAGGTGCTGTTCTTCAATACCCTGCTCGCCACCCACCCGTTGAAGGGCGAGGGCGAGTTCCTGGTGATCGGCGGCGATTACCGGGTGCGGGCCGACTACATCTGACCGGGGACACGACGATGCCGCCTTTGCTCGACTCTGTTTCGCCCACCACCACGAGGCCGCCGATGTCTGGACCGACCCTGACCGAACGCGCGCTCGGCGCCTATCTCGGCTTTGCCGTCGGCGATGCGCTGGGCGCCACCGTCGAATTCATGACCCGGCGCGAGATCGAGGAAAAATACCGCCTCCACCGCAAGATGATCGGCGGCGGCTGGCTCCATCTCGCTCCCGGTCAGGTCACCGACGACACCGAGATGAGCCTGTGCCTCGGCCGCTCGCTGGCCCGGCGCCAGACCCTCGACCTGCCCGATATCTGCGACGAATTCGCCGCCTGGCTGAAAAGCGGGCCGGTCGATATCGGCAACACCTGTCGGCGCGGCATCCGCCGCTACATGACCCATGGTCAGGTCGAGGGCGCCTACAGCGAGGGCGACGCCGGCAATGGCGCGGCAATGCGCAACCTGCCCGTTGCGCTGGCAACGCTGGGCCGGCCCGATCTGCTGGAAAAATGGACGATTGCCCAAGCCCACATCACCCACAACCATCCGCTGTCGGACGACGCCACCCTGGCGCTGGGGCGGATGACCCAGGCCCTGCTGCTCGGCCAGGGGATGCGCGAGGCGCGCGAAGTGGCCCGCCAACTGGTCGAAACCCATCGCGGCTTCCGCTTCGAGCATTTTCACGGTCAATCGACCGCCTACATCATCGATACGATGCAGACGGTGCTGCATTTCTACTTCCTGACCGATTCGTTCCGTTCCTGCCTGATCGAGGTGGTCAATCAGGGCGGCGACGCCGACACCACCGGCGCGATCGTCGGCATGCTGGCCGGGGCCACCTATGGGGTGCAGGACATCCCGACCGCCTGGCTGGGCAAGCTCGACAAAAACGTCGCCGACGAAATCCGCCGTCAGGTGCCGGCCCTGCTGGCCCTGGCGCGGACGCTCGAAACCCAACAACAGCAAGAAGGAGGACCAGGGAATGGCGGTGATCCTGTTCTATGAGAAGCCGGGCTGCGTCAACAACACCCGGCAGAAGCAGATCCTCCGGCAATCCGGCCACGACGTGGTCGCGCTCGATATCCGGGTGCAGACCTGGCGGCCGGAGACCCTGCGGCCGTTCTTCGGTGAACGGCCGGTGGCGGAATGGTTCAACCGCGCCGCCCCCCGGGTCAAATCCGGCGCGGTGGTGCCGGAACTGGCCGAGGCCGACGAGGCGCTGGCCCAGATGTGCCTCGACCCGCTGCTGATCCGCCGCCCGCTGATCGAATGCGACGGCCGCCGTCTCGCCGGCTTCGACGAGGCGGTGCTGGAGGCCTGGATCGGGCTGGCACCCCGAGCCGAGCCGGCGCCCGAGGCCTGCCCCCGGACCGAAGGGGTTTGCCCGGAACCACCGCCCGTCGGGGAGGAGCGCTAAGCGGGCTCCGCCCGCACCCGCCAAGGGCCACAAGGCCCTTGGATCCCCCTCCTGATCCTGCGCGCGGCCCCGGCGATGTTAAGCTCCCCATCGACAAACCGGAGCCGCTCCGTATCCTGGCGCGACGGAACAGGGGGAAGGGACGGATGCCACTCGAAACGGGGCAGATCGCGGGGTTCCTGCTGGCGGCGCTGGCGGTGACGGTGGCGCCGGGGCCGGACAATCTGATGGTGCTGAGCCTCGGCCTGTCGCGCGGCCGCCGCGCCGGGATGGCGTTCGGCATCGGCTGCGGCCTCGGCTGTCTCAGCCACACCCTGCTCGCCGCGCTGGGGCTCGCGGCGTTGATCCAGGCCTCGCCCGGGGCGTTTCTGGCGCTCAGGCTGTGTGGCGGGGCGTATCTGGTCTGGCTGGGGATCGGCGCATGGCGCGGCGGCGGAAGTTTTTCTCCACCGCCGGCGGCGGGGCCGACCCGCCTCGCGCCGCTGTTCTGGCGCGGGCTGCTCGCCAATGCGATCAATCCCAAGGTGATCCTGTTCTTCCTCGCCTTCCTGCCCCAGTTCGTCATCGCCGGGCGTGGTGACGAGGCGGGTCAGATCGCTCTGCTGGGCGGGCTGTTCGCTGTTCAGGCGGCGTTGCTGTTCGGACTGCTCGGCGCGCTGGCGGGACGGATCGGGGGCTGGTTGCACCGGCGGCCGGGGGTGGGGAAATGGCTTGACCGCTGCGCCGGAGGGGTGCTGATCGCCCTCGGCGCCCGGCTGATGGTGACACGATGAAGGAGGACAGGATGCGGGGAAGGCTTTTCGCCCGGCTGGGCGCGGCGGTCGTCGCGCTGACGCTGGCTTCAGGCCCGGCCGGGGCGAACGAGGCGGAACCGGCCCGCTGGACGGCGGCGCGCCACCAGCCGACGGCGATGAAGCTGGTCACCTGGCGCGACGCCGCCGGCGCCGACCAGCCGTTCGCCGAGTATGTCCGCGATACCGTCGCGGTGC
>JBDLVO010000411.1:0-2653 GCA_039804805.1 Pseudomonadota bacterium | reverse complement strand
CCCGTTGAACGCGATTCTCGGCTTTTCCGAACTGATCCTGATCGAGGGCGAGGCATCGCCGCTGCTGCCGCGCCATCGCGATTATGTCGCCAGCATTCATGACAGCGGCCAGCATCTGCTTGAACTGGTCAACGATCTGCTCGATTTGTCGAAGATCGAGGCGGGGAAATGGCCCCTGCATCCCGCGCTGTTTCCGTTGCGGCCGCTGGTCGAGGAATGCGTCCGGCTGATGGAGGTCGATGCCAACGCCAGCGCGGTCACCATCACCGTCGCGATGGAGTCGGTTCCGGCGGTGCTGATGGCCGATCAGCGCGCGGTGCGGCAATGCCTGTTCGCCCTGTTGTCGAACGCGATCCGCTATTCCCCCGCCGGCGGCGCGGTGACGGTCGAGGTCGCCGCCGAGGGGACGATGACCCGCTTTCGGGTGATCGATCACGGTGCCGGCATCCCCGCCGAGGCGATTCCCCGCCTGCTCAACCCGTTCGATCCGGAGGAGGAGGCGGCCGCCCGCCCCGGCCCGGCCGCCGCTGCCGCCGCCGCCGGCGGCACCGGCCTCGGGCTGGCGGTGGTGCGTTCGCTGGTCGATCTGCATGGCGGGCGGATGCGGATCGACAGCGCCGAGGGCAGCGGCACCACCGTCACCCTGCTGCTGCCGACCGGCGGCATCGCCCCGGCGGCCTGAGCAGGGTGCCGGGCGTTCTTTGATGGTTCATACGTATTGACCACGGGAAACGCGCCTTCCTCCGTCGGCAGGGTGAGGAAACGCACGACAGCGTTATGGTCATCGACTATATAATGCTGATCCTCATGCTCGAACGGAGACCTCTCCCATGGCTGGGACTCGCCTGATTGCCGCCTTGCTCGGCGTTTTTTTGACCTTTGCCACCCTTTCCGCTTCCGCCGGCGAAGTGCGGGTGTTTGCCGCCGCCTCGCTGACCAATGCCCTCAACGATATCGGCAAGCTCTATGAGCAGCGCACCGGCGACAAGCTGGTGGGCAGCTACGCCGCCTCCTCCGCCTTGGCCCGCCAGGTCGAGCAGGGCGCGCCGGCCGACATTTTCGCCTCGGCCGACCTCAAATGGATGGATTACATGGCCGAGCACAAGCTGATCGACCCGCAGAGCCGGTTCAATCTGCTCGGCAACGATCTGGTGCTGGTCGCCCCGGCCAATTCGCCGCTGGGCAAGATCGAGATCACCGCCACCACCGATCTCGCCGCCTTGGCCGGCGACGGCCACATCGCCACCGGCAATCCGGATTCGGTCCCGGTCGGGCTCTATTTCAAGCAGGCGATGGAGCGCTCGGGCCAGTGGGCCAAGGTCGCGCCGAAGGTGGCCGGGGCCGACAGCGTTCGCGCCGCGCTGACCCTGGTCGAACGCGGCGAGGCGCCGATCGGCGTGGTCTATGCCACCGACGCGGCGGTGTCGTCGAAGGTCAAGGTGATCGGGGTGTTCCCGGCCACCCTGCACGATCCGATCGTCTATCCCTTCGCCGCGCTCGTCGGGGCCAAGGCCGAGGTGACCAAGCCGTTCCTCGACTTCCTGCGCAGCCCCGAGGCCCGGGGCGTGTTCGTCCGCTACGGCTTCAAGGTCAACTGACCGGGAGGGGATCGGGATGGATCCCGCCTGGTTCATTCTGACCCCGCTCGAACGCGAGGCCCTGGCGCTGTCCCTGCTGGTATCCGGCTGGGCGGTGGTGGGGTCTCTGCCGTTCGGGGTCCTGTTCGCCTGGCTGCTGGCGCGGCGCGATTTCCCCGGCAAGACCCTGCTCGACGGGTTGATCCACCTGCCGCTGGTGCTGCCGCCGGTGGTGGTCGGCTATGCCCTGCTGGTGCTGTTCGGCCGGCGCGGGGTGATCGGCGCCGCGCTGTACGACTGGTTCGGCATCACCGTCGCCTTCACCTGGAAGGGGGCGGCGATCGCCTCGGCGGTGGTGGCGTTCCCGCTGATGGTCCGCGCCATCCGCCTGGCCCTCGAAGGGGTCGACCGCCGGCTGGAGCAGGCGGCCCGCACCCTCGGCTGCGGCCCGGTCCGCACCTTTTTCGTGGTGACGCTGCCGTTGGCGGCGCCCGGGCTGCTGGCCGGGGTGATCCTGGCCTTCGCCCGCTCGCTGTCGGAATTCGGCGCCACCATCACCTTCGTGTCCAACATTCCGGGCGAGACCCGCACCCTGCCGATCGCGCTCTATGCGCTGACCCAGGTGCCGGGCGGCGACGCGCCGGCCTTCCGGCTGTGCGTGATCTCGGTGGTGGTGGCCTTCGCCGCGCTGCTGGCCTCGGAAATCCTCGCCCGGCGGGTGCGGGAACGGATCGGGAGCTGACCGGCCGATGCTCGAAATCGACGTGAGGCGCCGCCAGGGCGCCTTCACCCTGGAAATGGGATTCACCGCCGGCTCGGGGGTCAGCGCGCTGTTCGGCCGCTCCGGCTCGGGCAAGACCTCGCTGGTCAACATGGTCGCCGGCCTCGCCCGGCCCGACCGGGGTCGCATCGTCATCGACGGCAAGGTGCTGTTCGATGCCGAGGCCGGCGTCGATCTGCCGCCCGAGGCCCGCCGGGTCGGCTATGTGTTTCAGGAGCACCGGCTGTTTCCGCATCTGTCGGTGCGGCAGAACCTGTGCTTCGGCCGCGACCGTCTGCCGGCGGCCGAGCGCACC
>JBDLVO010000410.1:0-8434 GCA_039804805.1 Pseudomonadota bacterium | reverse complement strand
CTGGCGGGCGAAGTTGCGCAGGATCTGATCGTAGAAACGACAGCCCAGATAGACGAAGCCCCGGCCGACGCGGCGGCGCTTGACCGCCTCGGGAATCGGAGTCTGGATGTCGATCTCGGTCAGCACTTCGACGTAATCGGAATCGGACACCAGCACGTCCCCGGTCGGCTGGGCGGCGCCGTGCGGCTTGTAGAGCAGCGTGGTCCAGTCCTCGGCGGCCGCGTCCGGCACCACCGTGCCGTCGGCGGTGACGGCGCGGGTCCACACCCCGCCATCGAGCCGGCGGGCCTTCGACGCCCCCTGCACCAGCCCCCAATCGTCGCGGCCGCGTTCGAGCAGGGCGGCGCGCATCGCGCCGTCATACCAGGTGTCGACCACCAGTGGCAGGCCGGGCAGCCCGGCCAGCCAATGATGCAGCGGGGTGGGCGTCGGCACCGGGGCGAAGATCTCGGCCATCAGCCGGTCGAGGGTGACGCGGTGGCGGCTGTTCTCGATGTACTGGCTGGCGTGCCACAGATTGTTGCGGAACCGTCCCGGCACCGCCACCCGGCTGCCGAGCAGATGGGCCAGCGGCCGCGCCCCGGCCGGCACCGGCGGGGCGGGATCGAGCGTCAGCAGGTCGGGGCCGAGATAGGGAATCAGGCGGCCGTCGGCGATGCCCCGCCCGATCTCGTCGAGCAGGGCTTCGGTCTCATCTCCCACACGCATCGATTTTCCCCCTTCGCGTCCGGCGGCGTCGCTGTCGGCCGTCGGCTCAATCCTCGTCGCCGAGCTTGCGCGCCTCGATGGTGATCGGCAGTTTGACGTTGGCCGGCTCCGGCGGCATGACGAAGCGCCAGCCGTTGCTGATCTTGATGATGCCGCCCCAGGGGGTGCCGTTCTCCATCTCGACCACCTTTTCCTCCAGGTCCTTCTTGGCGACGTAGATTTCGTATTCGTCGCCGACCTTGCGCAACATGACCTTCATGACGGGTTCCTTGGTTGGGAAAAGGGGGCTGGGAAACGGGAGGACGGGGGTGGTCAGGGGGAGGGGGCGTCGCGGGTCTTTTCCAGCAGGGAAATCTCGGCGGTCCGCATCCCGACCAGCCGGGAGGATTCGATGAAATCGATGCCGTAAATGTAGTAGCGGTTGAGGAAGGTTCCGACCGAACGGACGTAGCCGACCTCGCCGGCGCGGATCAGCACCTCGCCCATCGCGGCGCCGGGAAAGGTGCCGTCATTGCGAACCTCGCGCCGCGCGGCCACCTTGTCCCCGGGTTCGAAGGCCGGCGGTCCGGACAGTTCGACCGGGGGCGGGGTGTCGGCGGCGGAGTCGGTCATGACGGCTCTCCTGTTCCCGGCGCGCGTGGCTTGACGCCGGCGCTTACGCCTTGACGATCGCTTCGGCCGGGCAGACCGCCTGACACTTGGGCGCGTCGCCGTCACACTCGGTGCACTTGGCGGCGGTGATGGCGTAGGTGTCGCCGCTCAGGGAGATCGCGTTGTTCGGGCATTCGAACTCGCAGGCGCCGCAGGAGGTGCACTCGTCGGCGTTGATCTTCAGGGCCATAACAGAAACTCCTTAATCGTCTAGATGGTTCAGGCGATGCTGGCGGATTGGTCCCGGCCGCCGAAGCGTTCGGCGTACCACGCCGCCACCGCGCTCTCTATATACTCGAATGGGTGGCTGTCGACCGCTTCGATTCCGGCCTGGGCCAAATCCTGGCGCGGACAGCGCCCGATCTTGGCGACGAACACCGTGTCGATCCCGTCGAGCGCGGCCAGGATCGCCGGCATTTTTTCATCGTCGCCGTCACCTCCCCGACAATAGGTGTCGGCCTTGCGCAGGCCGCTGAAGCGGACCCCGCCGGCATCGACCGCATAGACGTGGAACTCGCGGGCATGGCCGAAATGCTGGTTGATCCGGCCGCCGCCCTTGGTGCAGACCGCGACCAGGCGGGCCGGGGCCTGGGGCGTCGCGGCGCGGGCGAGGCCGGCGCTGGCGCTGGCCACCGCGCGGGCGTGATCGGCGCGCTCGCGCTCGACCACCTCGCGATAGACCCGGCGCGGCTCGGGATCGACCACCGGCGCCTCGGGAAGCTTGTCGAGGGTGAATTCGGCCGACAGGTCCTCGCCCAGCATGCCGACCGCGTCGGCGCGGCACTGGCGACAGTGGCGCATCAGATGGGCGCCGCCGCCCAGGCTGTCCTGCACCGCCTTGACCTCGGCCGGGGTCGGCCCGCGCACGCCGTCGAGGCCGAAGCGGGTGCCGTGGGCCGGGTCGGAGATCAGCGGCATCACGTTGTGGAGGAAGGCGCCGCGCGCCTTGATCGCCTGGTTGACCGCGACCAGATGGGCGTCGTTGAGGCCGGGGATCAGCACCGAATTGACCTTGACCAGCACGCCCTTGGCGGTGAGGCGCTCCAGCCCCTCCATCTGGCGGTCGAGCAGGATCCGCGCCGCCTCGACCCCGGTGTGGCGCTTGCCCTTGAAATAGATCCAGGGATAGATCCCGGCGGCGATCTCGGGATCGATCGCGTTGATGGTGATGGTGACGTGGTCGATGTTGTGGCGGGCCAGCTCGTCGACATGGTCGGGCAAGGCGAGGCCGTTGGTCGAGACGCAGAATTTGAGGTCGGGCAGTTTCTCGCCGACCAGACGGAAGGTCTCGAAGGTGCGGCGCCAGTCGAACAGCGCGTCGCCCGGCCCGGCGATGCCCAGCACCGACAATTGCGGGATCCGCGCCGCCACCGCCAGCACCTTGCGCGCCGCCTGCTCGGGGGTCAGCCGCTCGCTGGTGACGCCGGGGCGGGATTCGTTGGCGCAATCATATTTGCGGTTGCAGTAATTGCACTGGATGTTGCAGGCCGGCGCCACCGCCACATGCATGCGGGCGAAGTAATGGTGGGCCTCCTCGCTGAAGCAGGGATGGTCCTTGATCCGGTCCCACACCGCGTCGGGCACGTCGCCCTGACCGGCCGGAGTCCGGCAGGACGAGGAGGAACAGCCCCCGGCGGGGGGAACCGGCAGGGACCGGGCAATGCTGCTCAGGGGGATCACGTTACCAGACACCGGCGGCCTCCTCGTCAGGGCTCGAACGTCCGGAACAGCAGCAAGGGGCGTGCCAAGTGAGGAAAAGCGCGGAAAACCTCGATTCGGCCGTCGCGGCGGCCTGTCGTGTCCGCGACAAGACGGTACAAACCGTCGTGGATGCGACATTCCCGGGCAGGAGGCCGGGCGGAAAGACGCCGCCCGGGACGCGGTCGCGCCCCGGGCGGACGGGAATTCAGGCGAACCGGCCTCAGGCGAACAGGTCGGTGCCGCCGTGAGAATGGGTGGACTGATTCGAGGTGGAGTTGCTGTTGCTGCTGGCCGACGGGGCCTGGACGGCATGTTCGGTCAGGGTGGAGGCGGCGGCGGGCGCCGTGATCCCGCCGGCGGCGGCGGCAACGCCCGAGCCGGCCAGGGCGGCGGGGTTTTCCCCGTTGCGCGCGACCTGGACCTCGGCCGCGTTGTTGCACAGATAGCCGTTGACCATCAGCGGGTAGAGGATCTGGGCCCCGAGGGAAGTCATCGTCGCCGACGACGAGGAGGAGAAATCGGAATCTGACATGGTTTCTTCCTTTCGAACTCGCTCTTCTACGAAGTGTCGAAAACCGATAGATTCGCCCCCGCGGCTGCGGGAGGCGCATGGCTTGAACGGCGCAGGGCGCGATCCCGGGCGGCTTTTGCGTACCGGATCGCAGACCGGGACGAAAAAAATACCGAAAGTGGCGTTGGCCGGCAGCCGATTGTTGACCCTGCCGCCGCGCTGCGGCATGGTCCGGCTCCAGGGCAAGGAACAGAGATGAGCAACAACGAGCAGAGCGCGCGTCAGGCCAGTAGCATCACCGAGGACGCGGCGCCGTTTCAGCTCCGGGCCGCCTCCCTGACCCTGTTGACTCTGAAGCTGGTCAATCCGGATGATCCGGATTTCTTTCCCAGGCTGGCGACGATGCTGTCGCTCGCCCCGGGTTTTTACCGTAACGCCCCGATCGTGCTCGACCTGTCCGGCACCGGGGTGCGGCCGCCGGTCGATCTGGCCGCGTTCTGCGCCCGGCTGGCCGAACTGGGCATCAACCCGGTCGGGGTTCAGCGCGCCAACGCGGCCTGGGAGCGGGCGGCGGTGGCCGCCGGACTACCGTCCTTTCCCACCGGCCGCACCACCGAGGCCCAGCCGATCAGCAAGGAACCGGCCAAGGCCGCCAGCGGCGGCACCCGGATCATCGCCGAGCCGGTGCGCTCCGGCCGTCAGGTCTATGCCCACAAGGGCGATCTGATCGTGCTCGGCCCGGTCAGCCACGGCGCCGAACTGCTGGCCGACGGCCACATCCACGTCTATGGTCCTCTGCGCGGCCGCGCCCTGGCCGGGATGAGCGGCGACAAGGGCGCGCGGATCTTCTGCCGCGCGCTGGAGGCCGAACTGGTCGCGGTGGCCGGCCTTTACATGGTCAACGAACAATTGGAGCCGGCTCTGCTCGGCAAGCCCGCCCAGGTCTGGTTCGACGGCGAGGCCATGGTGCAGCAGGGTCTGTAACCGTCTTTAGAGGGGAATTCCTTTGGCAAAAGTCATCGTCATCACCTCGGGCAAGGGCGGTGTCGGCAAGACCACCACGGCGGCGGCGCTGTCGGCCGGGCTGGCGCTGCGCGGCCACAAGACGGTCGTGATCGATTTCGACGTCGGCCTGCGCAACCTCGACCTGATCATGGGCTGCGAGCGCCGGGTGGTGTACGACTTCATCAACGTCATCAACGGTGACGCCAAGCTCAATCAGGCCCTGATCAAGGACAAGCGGCTCGACAACCTGTTCGTGCTGCCGACCTCGCAGACCCGCGACAAGGACGCCCTGACCCAGGAGGGGGTCGAACGGGTGGTGGCCGAGCTGCGCCGGGATTTCGACTATATCGTCTGCGACAGCCCGGCCGGAATCGAGCGCGGCGCCTATCTCGCGATGTACTTCGCCGACGAGGCGATCGTGGTGTCCAACCCCGAGGTGTCCTCGGTGCGCGACGCCGACCGGATGATCGGCCTGCTCGCCAGCAAATCGCGCGTCGCCGAGGAGGGCGGCAGCCTGCCGCAGCGCCTGCTGCTGACCCGTTACGACGCCGAGCGGGTCGAGAAGGGCGAAATGCTGAAGGTCGAGGACGTCCAGGACATCCTGGCGGTGCCGTTGATCGGCATCGTGCCGGAATGCCCGTCGGTGCTCCAGGCCTCCAACATCGGCACCCCGGTGATCCTCGACGAGAAGTCCAGCGCCGGCCGCGCTTATGCCGAGGCGGTCGGGCGGATGCTGGGCGACGACATTCCGGTCACCGTGCCGCGCGGCACCAAGCGCGGCCTGATCGACCGTTTGCTGGGGAGGAGCGCATGAGTGTGCTCGGTCTGTTTACCCGGCGGCCCAAGCGGACCGCCGAAGCCGCCCGGGAACGTCTGCAGATCCTGCTCGCCCACGAGCGGGCCGGGCTGTCGGGGGCCGATTTCCTGCCTCAGTTGCAGCGCGAACTGATCGAGGTGATCCGCAAATACGTCTCGGTCGAGGAGGATCGCGTCCAGGTCCGGCTCGAACGCGAGCAGCATCTGTCGGTGCTTGAGGTCAATATCGAACTGCCCGCCCCGGGCGACGCCCGCCGCGTCTGAGGTCCGGTGGGGCGATCCTTCGCCCCGCCTCGGGGCGCGCCTCCATCGGGGGAAGCCGCCCTTTTCGGGCCGGCCGTGGCCGACCCCGCCGCGAAAAGCCGCATCAAGAAACGCAACGAAAAACCCCCGCGCCGAGGGGATGGCGCGGGGGTTCTCCTTTGTCGCCCGGCGCGGGGTGGACACGCCGGAGGACGGGGGATGCGTGCGCTCCGGGGGGTGAGGCCGCATCGTCGGTCGAAGCCGGGCGGGGAGGGGCGCCCGGGCGGGAGGCGAGGGGTCTGGCCGGGTCGGGGGAGCCGGGGACCGATCTTGCTTGGACGGATCATCGCCGCCGCCGGATTACCGCGCGATGTCTGTCGGGTGAGCCTTTTGTAATGTTGCGCCGCAATCGGCAATTTTCGGGTGAAAACCTACCTGTTGAATTTCATGCGCGGACCAGTTTATACCAAAGGGAGTGGTGATAGGGGTGGTAAGTACTTTACCCTAGTCTGTATTGACTGGATATTCTAGTTGTGTACGGACGCCTCGGGCCCGATGGCCGCGGCGAAAAGGAGAGGGACATGCTGGAGAACCTGCGGGTCTTTCACAAAATCCTGGTCATCGTCGGTCTGCTCGGCCTCGCCATGCTCGGGGTGTCGGCGGTCTCGATCGAGTCATTTTCCAGCCTCGACGACAAGATGGACGCGGTGGCGGAAAGCGGACAGGCGGCGTTGCTGGCCTCCCGTCTCAACACCAACATCCAGGCGATGAACGCGGCGATGGCCCTGGCGCTGATCGATCCCACCCCCGCCACCCTGACCGAGGGCGAAGCCAAGGTGGCGGCCGAGCGCGACCTGTTCCAGCAACGGCTGGCGGTGGTTCGCCGCGACGCCGCCAGCCATCCCCGCCGCCGGGCGATGGTCGAGGAGGTCGCCGAGCGCGAGCAGGGGTTCGAACAGGCGATCGCCGCCGCGATCCAGGCGGCGCGGGCCGGGGACGCGGCGGCGCTGCCCCAGCGCGTGCGGGCCGCCGCCGCCGCCGCCGCCGCCGGCCGTGAATCGGTCCGCGCCCTGTTCAAGCTGGAGGAGGAGCGCCTCGCCGCCGTCACCGCCGAGGCCGACGCGCTGGCGCATCAGCGCATCCTGCTGCTGCTCGGCGGCTCGGCGCTGGCGCTGCTGCTGGCGGTGCTGATCAGCGCCTTCCTCGCCCGCAAGGGGGTGGTCGAACCGCTGCAAGCTTGTGTCGGCGCGGTCGAGGCGCTGGCCGACGGCCGGCTCGATCGGGCGATCCTCGGCGCCGAACGGCGCGACGAACTGGGCGAGGTCGCCGCCGCCCTGGTGGTGCTGCGCGACCGGCTGGCCGCCAACCGCGCCCTCGAGGAGGCGGCCAAGGCCGAGGCCGAGGCCAAGCTGCGCCGGGCCGAGCGGATGAACGAGATGGTCACCGTGTTCGACCGCACCGCCAATTCGACCCTGGGCGAGGTCGCGGTGGCTTCCGACGCGATGGGCCAGACCTCGACCACGCTGGAACGCGACGCCACCGAGACCGGCAGCCGGGCCGAAACCGTCGCCGCCGCCGCCCGCGAGGCCGCCACCAACGTCGAGACCGTCGCCGCCGCCGCCGAGGAACTGTCCGCCTCGATCGCCGAGATCTCCCGCCAGGTGAGCCAGTCGATCGACTCCTCGGCCCAGGCGGTCCGCGCCGCCGACCGGGCCGGCTCCACCGTCGCCGCGCTGTCGCAGGCGGCCGGGGCGATCACCGCCGTGGTGCAATTGATCACCGACATCGCCAGCCAGACCAACCTGTTGGCCTTGAACGCCACCATCGAGGCGGCCCGCGCCGGCGAGGCCGGCAAGGGCTTCGCGGTGGTGGCGGGCGAGGTCAAGAATCTTGCCAACCAGACCGCGCGCGCCACCGAGGACATCACCCGGCAGGTGGCGGCGGTGCAGACCCAGACCGAAGAGGTGGTGCGGGCCCTGGCCGAGGTGCTGTCCTCGATTCGTGGCATGGAGCACGTCTCCACCCAGATCGCCGCCGCGGTCGAGGAGCAGAACACCGCCACCCGCGAGATCGCCCGCAACATCGAACAGGCGGCGGTCGGCACCGGCGAGGTGTCGGCCAACATCACCGGCATCCAGGCCGCCGCCGGCCGCAACGGTGCCGGCGCCTCGGACGTGCGCCAGTCGTCGGAGCGGCTGAGCCGGGGTGCCCAGACCCTGCGGGTGGCGATCGAGGATTTCCTCGGCGGGATCCAGGCCCTGTGAGTTCCGCCCGGGGGGCGCCCGGCTCTCCCGGTTGCTCCGGCCTTTACCGCGACGGGACTCTCGGCCGATAATGGCGGCCGATCGTCATGGGCGCGGCCCGGTTGCGCCGCAGCACGGAGAAGCGGGGATGGACGCTCGCCACAGCGGGACGGATCCGATGCCGTCCGGCGGCGGAGGCCGCTGATGCATCCCGTCTTGGCGCGGCAGGTCGGCGCGGCGTTCGGTTCCGACCCGGCGGCGCTGCTCGACGCGCTGGCCGGGCTTGATCCCGCCGCCCTGCCGCCGCCGCTGGCCGCCCTCGCCGCCGGGCTGCCGGCCCTGCTCGACGCCGTCGATGCCCGCTATCGCGCCGGCGAGCGGGAGGGGGCGGGCGCCGCCGTCGATCCGGGCGACGGCGATCGCGAACGCCAGCGCGCCGTCGCCCTGCTCAACCGCAGCGTCGGCGAGATCCTGGCCGCCAGCGGCCAGCAGGCCTCCGCCACCGCCGAATTGGGGCTTGAGGACGTCAGCGGCGAGATCGCCCGGCTGGTGCGGG
>JBDLVO010000409.1:0-9153 GCA_039804805.1 Pseudomonadota bacterium | reverse complement strand
AGGGAGCGGAGCCCGCTTTTCACGCCGTGACATTGCCGAGCCGGCCGAGCATCGCGGCGGCGAGGGTGGTCAGGCTGTCGTCGCGGGCGCCCATCACCACGATGCGGTCGCCGGGACGGGCTTCGGCCACCAGGGCGTCGGCGCAGGCGGCGCGGTCGGGCAGATGGCGGGCCGGGCAGCCCCGGGCCCGGAGATCGGCGGCGATGTCGGCGCTGGTGACGCGGCGTTCGACCGTGCCGCCGAAATAGACCGGATCGGGCAGCAGCAGGCGGTCGTCGCGGCCGAGGCCGTCGGCGAAGGCGGCGACGAAGCCGTCGCGCATCAGCGCCAGCGGGCTGTAGCCGTGCGGCTGGAACAGCACCAGCAGCCGGCCTGGGAATTCACGCAGGGTGGCGAGGCTGGCGGCGATCTTGTCCGGGTTGTGGGCGAAATCGTCGATCACGGTGATCCCGCCGGCTTGGCCGACCGTCTCCAGCCGGCGGCGCACCCCGGAAAAACCCGACAAGGCGGCGGCGGCGGCGGCGAGGTCGAGTCCGATTGCCCGGGCCACCCCCAGCGCGGCCAGCGCGTTGGCGACATTGTGCCGCCCCGGCACCTGCAACCGCACCGGCACGGCCGGGCCGGCCGGGACCGAGACGGTGAAGTCGATCCCGTCGGGACGGGGGGCGAGGTCGGCGGCGAGCAGGTCGGCGGCCGGATCGCACAGCGAGAAGGTCACCGCCCGGCCGGACGGCAGCAATGCGGCGAGGCGGGCGCTTTCGGGATCGTCGAGGTTGAGCACCGCCGCGCCGGCGCGGCCGACGAAGCCGCCGAACAAGGCCCGCAGTTCGTCGAGCGGTTTGTGGTCGAGGGTGACGTTGGTCACCACCGCCACTTCGGGATCGTAGCGGGCGATCGAGCCGTCGCTCTCGTCGACCTCGGCGACGAACAGGGCGCCGGCCCCCACCACCGCCCCGGCGAAGGGCAGCGCCGGGGTGACGAAATCGCGCATCACCGCGCCGTTGACCACGGTGGGGTCGAGGCCGGCGCGGTGCAGCAGGAAGCCGGCCATCGCGGTGGTGGTCGATTTGCCGCTGGTGCCGGCGATGCCGACCGGGCGGACGGCGGCGTTGAACAGGCTGGCCAGCAATTCGGCCCGGGTGACGATCGGCGCGCCCAGCCGGCGGGCGGCGCGGACGTCGGGCACGCTGTCCTCGATCGCCGCCGAACAGACCAGCACGGTGTCGGCCGAGCTCAGGCCGCTGCCGTCCTGGGGATGGAGGGCGATGCCGCGCGATTGGATGAAGGCGACCTTGGCCGCATCCATCCGCCCCTGGTCGAACGAACGGTCGGAGCCGGCGACGGCGGCGCCGCGCTGACGCAGGATCAGCGCCAGCGGCAGCATCCCGCTGCCGCCGATGCCGCAGAAGAAATAATTCGGCTTATCCGGGCTCATCGGCGGAGGCTACACTCCGGCCGGCGCGCTTGGCAACCGGACGAGGAGACGGAACGTGGCGACGGAACGGGGACCGCGCATCGCGGTGGTGGCGCCCAGCAACCGGGTCGATCCCACCCTGCCCGAGCGGCTCGC
This sequence comes from Pseudomonadota bacterium, assembly GCA_039804805.1. Lineage (GTDB taxonomy): Bacteria > Pseudomonadota > Alphaproteobacteria > Rhodospirillales > Magnetospirillaceae > Phaeospirillum. The sequence continues at coordinate 7,583 of JBDLVO010000409.1, read as the reverse complement.
CGCGCTGCTCGACCGTCTGCCCGCCGCCGGGCGGCCGACCTTGTGGTTCCATCCCCAATGCTTCGAAGCCTGCGGCCATTTCGCCGGACCCGACGCGGCGCGGGCGCAAGCCTTCGTCGAGGTCGCCAACGATCCCGGCTTCGACGCGGTGTGGTTCGGCCGGGGCGGCTACGGCTCGTTCCGGCTGGTCGAGGCGGTGCTGCCCGGCCTGGGGGCGGCGGCGCGGACCAAGACCTATCTCGGCTACAGCGACGGCGGCGCCCTGCTCGCCGCGCTCTACCGCGCCGGGATCGGCCGGGTGGCGCACGGGCCGATGCCGGCCGATTTCGCCCGCCCCGGCGGCGCGGCGGCGGTGCGGCGCGGCCTCGCCTTCCTGTGCGGCGAAAGCGGCCCCGGCATCCTCGAACCCGGGCTGGTCCCCGGGCGGAAGGCGGCGGCGTTCAACCTGACCATCCTGGCCCATCTGATCGGCACCCCGGCCCTGCCCGACCTCGCCGGCCATGTCCTGCTGCTCGAAGAGGTGTCGGAGCCGCATTACCGCATCGACCGCTGTTTCGGTCAGGTGGTGTCGGCCCCCGAACTGCGTGGCGTGGCCGGAATCCGCCTCGGCCGCTGTAGCGCGATCCCGCCCAACGATCCGGCGTTCGGGCTGGAGGAGGAGGCGATCGCCCGGTTCTGGTGCGGCCGCGCCGGGATCCCCTATCTCGGCCGCGCCGATATCGGCCACGATGCCGACAACAAGGTGGTGCCGTTCGGCTGAGGCGGCGGCCTCAGAACTGTTCGAGTTCGGAATCCCAGTAAAGATAATCCCGCCACGATTGGTGCAGGTAATTGGGCGGAAAGGAACGGCCGTTGACCTGGAGCTGGTAGGTCGAGGGCTGGTCCGGCCGCGACAGCAGCGCCATGCCCGCCTCGGACGCCGAACGGCAGCCCTTGCGCAGGTTGCAGGGGGAACAGGCGGTGACGACGTTGTCCCAGGTGGTGCGGCCGCCCCGGGCGCGCGGCAGGACATGGTCGAAGGTCAGATCGTGGGTGGGAAAGGCGGTGCCGCAATACTGGCAGGTGAAGCGGTCGCGCAGGAACACGTTGAAGCGGGTGAAGGCCGGCCGCCGCGCCGCCGGGACGTATTCCTTGAGCGAGATCACGCTGGGCAGCCGCATGGTGAAGCGGGGCGAGCGGATCTCGCGGTCATATTCCGACACCACGCAGACCCGGTCGGCCACCACCGCCCGAACCGCGTCCTGCCAGGACCACAGCGACAGTGGAAAGTAGCTGAGCGGCCGGAAATCGGCATTCAGCACCAGGGCAGGATGGTTGTCGAACGCGACCAACACCCCTCTCCTTCACGGACGGGGGGCACAATAACGGTTTTGGCGGCGATAATCCACGCCGACGTGATGACGCTTCGGTGACTTTGGTCCTACTCGCCCGGGATTTCGGTCCAATTCACTCCGGCGCGATGAAGAAATTGACGGCATTGACGTAGGTCACCATCCAGCGTCCCTGATAGCCGTTGCGACGGCACCAGGATTCGAACGGCCACAGATTGTCGTTCCAGATTTCGATGTAGATGGCGGGGCGGCAGCGTTCGATCAGCCCGGCCGCCCCTTCCAGCGCGTCGATCTCGCAGCCCTCGACGTCGATCTTGAGGAAATCGAGCCGGGTATCGGCGAACAGCGCGTCGAGCCGGCAGACCGGGACGGTGTCGCCGGCCACCAGCCGCGCCGCGCCGAGATTGTGCGCCTCGGGCAGGGCCAGCGCCGCCCGCCCCGCCGCCCGCCCGACCGCGACGCCGAGGCCGCGCGGATCGATCAGCCCGTCGATCCGGTTGAGGGCGACATTGCGGTGCAGCAAGGTCAGGCTGGCCGGATTGGGCTCGACCGGATAGAGCCGGGCCGGGTCCATGTGCTGGGCATAGAACACCAGATGATTGCCGACATTGGCGCCGATCTCGCCGATCGCCGCCCCGGCGGGCACCCAGCGCCGCAATTCGGTCAGCTCGCCCTGTTCGAAGAACTGGCCCCGGCATTGGGCGCTCTGCACGGTGTCGAACGGGTCGGCGATGGCGAAGCGGGCCGCCACCCCGTCGCAGGCGACCTCGGCGATCAGGTCGCGCCCGGCCAGCGCCCGCAGGATCTGCGCCTGCGCCGCCGCGCGCCATTGCCCGCCATCGGCGGCGCGCGGCCCGGTCGAATGCCGTCCCCGCACATTGATGAACAACGGCGCGTCGAGCTTGACGCAGCGCCGCGACGACCACAGCGCGAGGTAATATTTGAAATCCTCGCCGACATCGAGGTCCGGGTCGAATCCCACCGCGGCCGCCACCTCGGCGCGGACGAAATGCCCCATCTGCAACGACAAAGCCGGGTCGGTCCGCAGCAGCGCGTCGAACCCGTCGATTTGCGCCGGCTGCCCCGGGCGCGGTGCCGGCGCGCCGCCCTCGGGCGGGATCTCCCAGATCGCCCCCCACACCGCGTCGTGACCGTCGAGCAGCGGCGCGACGCGCTGAAAGGCGTCCGCCACCATCAGATCGTCGGCATCGAGGAAAAAAATCCACTCGCACCCCAATTCGCGCGCCCGGGCGATGCCGTCATTGCGCCGGCTGGAACGGCCGTGCTGCCCCTCGCAATCCCACATCGGCAACAATTCGAGCGCGTCGAACCGCCCCGCCCCCTGTTCCCATGCCGCCTCGATGCTCTCGCGGCAGCCGGCGTAACGATGCTGATGGCCGGGCCCGATCGGGGTGATCACCGCGCATTTCATCTCTTCGCTCCTTGCTCGCGGCCGCCACACCCGACCACCCAAGGGATCCAAGGGCCTTGCGGCCCTTGGCGGGTGTGGGCGGAGCCCACGTCCTTTGCCTGCCCCGCCCTTGCCCGGGCCGGCCGGCCGCTCTATCCTGCCCGTTGGTCAGAGTGCCCCCCTTGCCCTGGACTTCCGACCGGGCAGAGGCCGGACCGACAGGGGAAGTCGACGATGCCGCCCAGCGCCAAACAGGCCCGCCTGCTCAAGCTCTACGCCGAGATGGCGCGCGAGGGCTATGCCACCACCGAAGGCAGCCACATCGACGACGCCTTCAACGACATGGAGATCCGCGCCTTCCGCGATCACCTCCTGCCGCTGTTCCGCCGCTTCGGCGTCGCCAGCCTGCTTGATTACGGCTGCGGCGGCAGCGATTACGACCGACCGGGCTTCGCCGGGGAGCAGACGGCGCGCGAGTTCTTCGGCCTCGACCGGGTCCACCGCTTCGAGCCGGCGCGCGGGCTCGACCAGCGCCAGCCGGCCGACGCGGTGGTCTGCTTCGACGTGCTGGAACATGTGTTCGTCGCCGATCTGCCGGCGACGGTGCGCGAGTTGTTCTCGCTCGCCGGCCGGCTGCTGGTGGTCAACGTCGCCTGCTACCCGGCGCGGGCGCTGCTGCCCAACGGCGAGAACGCCCATGTCACGGTACGGCCACCGCATTGGTGGAAGGGGCTGTTCGACGCCATCGCGGTCGAGTTTCCCGGGGTCGCGGTCCTGCTGCTGTGCAGCACCGGCTGGCGTCAGGTGCAGGGCTTCGAGTTGTGGTCGGCGCAGGGCTGGCTCGACCATCCCGATTTCGTCATCGCCAACTGACCGCCCCGGCGCGCTCACGCCGCCGCCGCCCGTTGACCCACCCGCGCCGCCGCCTCGGCCACCACCGGCTCCCACGCCCCCGGCGCCGGCTGGCGCAGCACGGTCAGGCTGGGATACCACGGGCTGGCATCGCCGCCGAGAAACCAGCGCCAGTCGGAGCGGAACGGGTTGAGCAGCAGGGTCGGCACCCCCAGCGCCCCGGCGAAATGGGCGGTGGAATTGTCGATCGTCACCACCAGATCGAGCGCGGCGATCTGGGCGGCGAAGGCGTCGGGATCGGCCATCTGGTCCACCGCCGGGTCGCGCGACACCCCGGGTCCGGCCTCGCTGGCCTCGTCCGCCCCGGCATCGCCGTATTGCAGGCTGATCCAGCGCACCCCCGGCACCGCCAGCAGCGGGGCGAGGCGGGTGGGATCGATCGAGCGCCGCGCCCCGGTGCGGGCCTGGGCGCTGCGCCACGCCAGCCCGGCCAGCAGCCGCCCGTCGGCGTAGCGCCGGCGCAGCCGGTCGCGCAGGCCGGGGTCGGGCCGCAGATAGGACTCGGCCAGCCACGGCGCCGGCTCCCGGTCGGGCCGCAGCAGCGCCGGCAGATCGCCGCAGGGCAACTGGACGGCGACGTCGCCGGGCAGGCGCTCGACCCGCCCCAGCGGCACGAACGCCACCTCGGGGAACGAGCGCAGGAACAGCGGTTCGAGCCGGGGATCGGCCTCGACCGCCAGTTTGATCCCGCGCGCCAGCAGCCCGGGCAGGAAGCCGGCGAACATCACCTGATCGCCGATCCCCTGCTCGGCCGACACCAGCAGCCGGCCGGGGCCGGGCGGGGTGCCATCCCAGCGCGGCAATTCGGTGTAGCGCACGTCCCAGCCCGGTCCGAAGGTGGCCAGCCGCCAGCGGAAATCGGTCCAGCCCCGGTCGAAATCGCCGCTTTGCAGCCGCATCAGGGCGAGATTGGTCCAGGCCCCGGCATTGGCGGGTTCGAGCGCCAGGGCGCGTTCGATCAGGCTGGCGGCCTCGGCCAGCCCGGCCCCCAGCCCCCACCGCGTCAGGCCGAGATTGGTCAGCGCCATCACCGAATCCGGAGCGATCGCCACCGCCCGGCCGAAGGCCGCCTCCGCCTCCTCCGGCCGGTCGAGCCCGAGGGCGGCGATGCCGAGATTGAGCTGGCCCTCGAAATTGCCGGGGTCGAGCGCCACCGCCTGCCGGGCGATCTCGGCCGCGCCCTGATTGTCGCTTTCGGCCAGCCGCACCGCCGCCAGCGCGGTCAGCACCGGCACCGCGTCGGGACGGCGCGCCCGCGCCGCCTCCAGCGCCGCGCGGGCCTCGGTCAGCCGGTGCTGGGCGCGGAACAGCCGGGTCAGGTTGAACAGCGCCTCGATGTCGCCGGGATCGCGCGCCAGGGTGGCGTGGTAGGCCGTCTCGGCCTCGGCCGACCGGCCGAGCGCGCCGAGTTGGTCGGCCAGCAGCCGCCACGCCCGCGCCGAATCCGGCGCCAGCCGGGTAGCCTCGGCGAACACCGCCGCCGCCTCGTCGCCACGCTCCGATCCGGCCAGCGCCACCCCCAGCTCGAACAGCAGATCGACCCGGCCGGGCTCCAGGTCGAGTCCGCGCCGATAGGCGGCGACCGCCTCGGCCGGCCGGCCGGCGCGGCTGTGGGCCTGGGCCAGCTTGACCCAGAAGCGCGCCACCGCCGGCCGTACCGCGAGGAGGCGGGCGAACCAATCGGCGGCGGCGGTGAAATCGCCCCGCTCGAACCGCAGGTCGCCCAGCGTCTCCAGCGCCTGGGGATCGTCGGGCCGCGCCGCCAATGCCTGGAGCAGCAGCGGTTCGGCCTCGGCGAAGGCGGCGCGCCGGCACAGCAGCACCGCCAGCAGCAGCAGGGCGTCGGCCGTGTCCGGGGTCTGATCCAGCAGATCGCGGCAGATTCGCTCGGCCAGCTCGGCCTGCCCGGCCGCCAGCAGGCCGAGCGCCGCGTCGAGGCTGGGGTGGCTGCTCATTCGTTGGTCCTCATTCACGCCATCGGCCCCAGCATGACCTGTCGCCCTTTACGGAGCTTTAAGAACCGGCCGTCCCCGGCCGGGGGCGCTCCGGCAGCGGGGCAGACCGCTGGATCCATGCTCCTTTTTACGCCGGCCGGGCCGCAAACCGGGCGGCCCGGCCGGGCGCGCGGTTGACCCGGGGCGGCGGCTCGGCCATCCTCGCCCGATGGATGCGCCGCTTCGCCCCCTTTCCGCCAGTGAACGACTCGACTGGCTGCGCCTGATCCGCAGCGAGAATGTCGGGCCGCGCACGTTCTTCCGGTTGCTGACCCGGTTCGGCTCGGCCGCCGCCGCGCTCGACGCCCTGCCCACTTTGGCACGCCAGGGCGGATTGCGCCGGGCGATCCGGTTGTGCCCCAAGGCCGAGGCGGCGGCCGAGCTGGCCGCGCTGGAACGGACCGGCGCCCGCCTGATCGCCGCGATCGAGCCGGCCTATCCCCGCCCGCTGGCGGCGATCGAGGACGCCCCGCCGCTGCTGGCGGTGATCGGCGCCGTCTCGCTGCTGGACCGGCCGACGGTGGCGCTGGTCGGCGCCCGCAACGCCTCGCTCAACGGCCGCAATTTCGCCCGCCGCCTTGCCGCCGAGCTGGGCCGGGCCGGGCTGGTGGTGGCGAGCGGGCTGGCGCGCGGCATCGACACCGCCGCCCACGAGGGCGCGCTGGCCAGCGGCACGGTGGCGGTGATGGCCGGCGGCGCCGACGTGGTCTATCCGCCGGAAAACCGCGAGCTGTGGCAGCGGATCGCCGAGGCCGGCGCGGTGGTGTCGGAAATGCCGCCCGGCACCGAGCCGCAGGCCCGCCACTTCCCCCGCCGCAACCGCATCATCTCCGGCCTGTCGCTCGGGGTGGTGGTGGTCGAGGCCAACACCCGTTCCGGCTCGCTGATCACCGCCCGCCTCGCCGCCGACCAGGGGCGCGAGGTGTTCGCGGTGCCGGGCTCGCCGCTCGATCCGCGCGCCGCCGGGCCGAACGATCTGCTGCGCCACGGCGCGACCCTGGCCGCCTCGGCCGACGACGTGCTGGCGGTGCTGTCCGACCTGCTGCGCCGCCCGCTGGCCGAGCCGGCCCGGGCCGGATTCACCCCCGCCGCCGGCCCGCCGCCCGACGAGGTCGAGCTGGCCGCCGCCCGTGCCGCGATCCTCGCCTTGATCGGTCCGGTGCCGGTGACGGTTGACGAAATCCTTCGCCAATGCCAATTCTCACCCTCCGTGGTGTCGTGGGTGTTGCTGGAGCTGGAACTGGCCGGCCGCCTCGACCGCCAACCCGGCAACCGGGTCGCGCTGCTGGTCGTCTGAAGCCGACGACCCCGCCAAGCTGATTGGATTCGGATGAAAGTCGTCGTCGTCGAGTCGCCGGCCAAGGCCAAGACCATCAATAAGTATCTGGGAAGTGATTTCCGGGTGCTGGCCTCGTTCGGTCATATCCGCGACCTGCCGGCGCGCGACGGATCCGTCCGTCCCGAGCAGGATTTCGCGATGGACTGGGAAATCGACCCCAAGTCCGAACGCCACGTCAAGGAAATCGCCAGCGCCGTCAAGGGCGCCGACCATCTGTTCCTCGCCACCGACCCCGATCGCGAGGGCGAGGCGATCTCGTGGCACGTCAAGCGGGTGCTCGACGAGCGCAAGGCGCTGAAGGGCGTCGAGGTCAAGCGGGTGGTGTTCAACGAGATCACCAAGAGCGCGGTGCTCGACGGCATCCGCAATCCGCGCGACATCGACCAGGAACTGGTCGACGCCTATCTCGCCCGCCGCGCCCTCGATTATCTGGTCGGCTTCACCCTGTCGCCGGTGCTGTGGCGCAAGCTGCCGGGCTCGCGCTCGGCCGGGCGGGTGCAGTCGGTGGCGCTCCGGCTGATCTGCGAGCGCGAGGCCGAGATCGAGCGTTTCGTCGCCCGCGAATACTGGACCCTGACCGGCGATTTCCGCACCCC
>JBDLVO010000408.1:0-3892 GCA_039804805.1 Pseudomonadota bacterium | reverse complement strand
GCCCGCGCCGCGCTGGAGCTGGCCCGGCAGAAGGGCTATCGCAAGGTCGCCGGTCGGGCCCGGCTGGAGACGGTCAATTTCTGGAAGCGGTTCGGTGGCCGTCCCTCGGGCGAGGCGGTCGAGATGTATCGCGGCACCCTGGTGCCGATCATCCACGACCTGCCCCGGCGTCCCGATCTCGGCGCGGTCGAAGGGGGCGCGTTCGGCGATCCCGATTTCGAGGCCCTGATCGTCCAGCCCGAGGGCAAGTGGGACTTCAGCAAGGTCCGCGCCGCCGCGGCGCACCTCACCGCGGCGGAATAGGCGGCGATGGGCTGGGACGCCGCGGTCGGGCTGGTCGCCGACATCAATCTCAGGATCGAATTGCGCCGGCTGGCCGATCAGGCGTCGCGGATGGATAACGGGCCGCTGGCGGCGATTCTCGAGGTGGCGATCAGCAGCCTCGACACCCGGATCGCCGACCCGGCCAGTTACAGCGCCGGCGGCGCCCCGCCGCCGGCCAGCCCCCCGCCCGGGCTGATCTGCCGCAACATCCGCCTCGACGGCCGCCGCACCAGCGTCAAGCTCGAGCCGGAATTCTGGCAGGCGCTGGAACGGCTGGCGGCGCGCACCGGCGGCTCGATCGACGATCTGTGCCGCACCGCCCGGCGGCGCCATCCGGTCGGCGGGCTGGCCTCGGCGATCCGGGTGTTCCTGCTCGCCAGCGCGGTCGAGGCGGCGGCGGCGCCGGAAGAGGGGCCGCGATGATTCTCGCGCGTTGCCCTGTCGGCCACGGATGGGCCACCATTCCCGCATGAGTCCATCGCGCCCCGATCGTCTGATCCGAGCCCTGCCGAGCGTCTGGCGCCGCCGGCTGCCGCTGGGGGCTGCCCTGGCGGTGGTGCTGGGTCTGGGCGGGCTGGCCGGGGTCGTGCTGTGGCTCGATGCCGCCGGACGCGAGGCGCTGTGGCAGGAACGGTCGCGCACCGCCGCCCTGGCCGAGCTGTCGCTGCGCGCCAGCCGGGTCGAGGCCCGGATCCATCAATATCTGGTGGTGCCCGACGAGGATCTGCTGAAACAGACCTCCCGCGCCGCCGAGGATCTGCTGGTGGCGATCAGCGAGGAGGCTGGGGCCGAGGCGGCGCCGGACGAGGCGGTGGCGGCGATGCAGGCCGCCGCCCGGCGCTTCCTCGCCGCCTTTCAGGGCTTGAGGCGGGTCGATGCCGACATCGCCGGGTTGCTGGAAAGCCGGATCGACCCGGTGCTGGACGAGATGTCCGGCCGCTACGCCCTGCTGGAGGCGGCGATGCCGGGCGGGGCCAGTCTGGCCGGGGCGGTCGGCCCGTCGCATCAATCCTTCGTCGCCGCCCTGAGCGCGATCGACGCGCTGGCCCGCGACGGCCGGCCCGAGCGCGCCGAGACCGCCCGCGAGCGGCTGGACCGGCTGGTCGGGTCGTTCACGCCGCTGGCCCCGCTGCTGACCCGCGAGGTCGAACGCGACGGGCTGGCCACCCTGCGCGCCCGCGCCACCGAACTGGCGGCGGGGGTCGAGGCGCTGGCGGCCGATCAGGCCGAGCGGCGCCGCCTGCTGGCGCAGGAACTGGGGCCGGGGCAGGCGGCGCTGGCGCTGGCGGCCGACCGGCTGATCGAGCGCGGACGCGCCCGCGAGGCGGCGCTGTCCGAGCGGCTCGGCGAGCGGCTGGCGCTGGTGCTGGCGGCGGGGGGGGCCGGATTGGCGCTGCTGCTGGGGCTGTGCGGCTGGGGCGGGCTGGGGCTCGACGCCGCCGCCCGCCGCCCGCTGCTCGCCCTGCGCGACCGGATCGTGGCGGTGCTGGCCGGCGAGGACGACGGCCCGATCGCGGTGGCGGGGGACGACGAGGTGGCGGCGCTGGCCCGCGCCCTGGAGGCGGTCCGCCGCCATCTGATCGAACAGCGCCGCGTCGCCGACCAGCGCGCCGAGGAGGCCTGCCGCGCCGCCGACGCCAACCGCCATGTGCTGGAGGAGGTGCTGGCCCGGGTCGAGGCGGCGGCGGCCGAGGGCCAGCCGCTGCCCGACGGGCTGGTGCCCGACAGCGTCGAGGCCGGCATCGCCCACAGCTTCGGCCGCCTGCTGGCCCGCGCCCGCGCCGAGATCGCCGCCCGCGACGCCGATCTTGTCGTGCTGGCGGCCGAGCGGGCGGCGGCCGAGGCGGCGGCGCGTGACCGCTCGGCGCTGCTGCTGGCCCTGATCCTCGCCCTGCGCGGACCGTTGCAGCGGGGCGAGCCGGCCTGGCCGCTGCTCGAGCGGATCGAGGCCGCGCTCGATTGCTGTCGGCTCGACCGGGGCGAGGCCACCATCGAGCGGGTCGCCGCCGAGCCCGAGGCGGTGATCGTCTCGGCGCTGGCGGTGGCGCGGGCCGGGGCGGGGGCCGATCCGGCCCGGCTGACCGCCTGGGCCGATCCCGGCCTGCCGCGCCGCTGTCTGCTCGATCCGGCCCGGCTGTCGCGGCTGGTCTGCCTGCTGATCGACCATGCCGCCGGCGGCGGCGGGCGGGTGCGGCTGGCGGCGGAGCGGCTCGGGCCGGACGAGGCGCCGTTGCTGCGGCTGTGGGTGGTGGGGGAGGGACGGCCGCCGGTGCCGGCCGGCGATGGCCCCGATTTCGGTCTCGAACTCGCCCGCCAACTCGCCTGCCGTCTCGGCGGCCGGTTCGACGCCACCGCCGATCCCGCCGCGACCGGCGGGGTCGGCTGCCTGTCCTGGTGTCTGTTGCCGCTGCGGCCGTTGTCTCCCCCGGCCTCCGGCCCGCCCGTGCCCGATCCGCCCGCCTGGGACCCGGTCGAGGCCGGGCGGCTGATGGGGGCGCGGGTGCTGGTGGTCGCCGCCGACGCCGAGGAGCGCCGGCTGGTGGCCCAGGTGGCGGAACAGGCCGGGGCGGCGGTGGTGCGGGTGCCGGGTGGGCGCGAGGCGATCGCGGCGGTGGCCAAGGCCAATCTCAGCCGGGCGCCGTTCGATCTCGCCGTCGCCGCCGCCGCCGTGCTGGCGCCCGACCAACTGGCCGCGCTGGGGCCGGCGCCGCTGCTGCTGATCGACGACGAGGCGACGCCGCCGGCGCGACGGGCGGCGTTGCAGGCCGGGAGCGGCTGGGTCGGGGCGCTCGGCCGTCCGCTGGCGCCGGCGCAATTGCTGGTGGCGATGGCGCGGGCCGTCGCCGTGTCGCCCGCGGCGACGGTCTGAGCCGCCCTTACGTACGAAGGATTGCGGCCGGTAGCGCTATCATGCCGAAAAGTGTTTTCCGTCGTAACAAGTTGGCGAGACTTGACGTTTGCGGCTGCGGCGATGATCGTCTATATCCAAAGACTGGATCGGAGTGACGGGCGGCGGCGGTGGGCCGATCGGGCGGCCGCGCTCCAGGGCGGGATCGGCATGACGCATTTTCTCTCGACGCCGTCGCAAGCAGTTTCCGAACATCGTGCCGCGGTGCGTTTCATCAACCAGACCCTCAAGGGGCCGGCGGCGGCGGCGCTGATCGATCTCGATCCGGCGCTGGCCTTGATCGGCCAGGAGCGGTTCTACGACACGGTGATGGACGATTCGTCCCTGCTGGAAGGCTGCCTGCGCGTCTTTCGCCAGAATCCGCAGCGCTTCCGCGACCTGCTGGTCGATGGCCAGGGCCGGCCGGTCAATGACGAACGGGTGCCGCTGCGGTGCGGCCGCTCGTTGCAGGACATCGTCGCGATGATCGTCCGCACCCACGCCAAGCGCCATTTCCGCAGCGCGCTGGGCGGCGATCCCGACGACCCGACCAGCCGGGCCGGCGGGCTCTATCAGGCGATTTCGGCCTATCTGCTGCATGAGTGGCAGGTGCCGCTGGTGCCGCATTACGCTCCGCTGCCGGTGGCGCTGGTGCGCGATCTCGGTCCCGCCCTGCTCGAT
>JBDLVO010000407.1:0-4449 GCA_039804805.1 Pseudomonadota bacterium | reverse complement strand
CAAGATCCAGTTCGGCAGCTACAACACCCTGATCGGCGACGAACGCCTGCCGATGGCGATGATCGAGCTGCTGCGCGGCCTGCTGTGCGACGACGGCGACCAGCGCTGGACCACCGAGGATCTCGATCTGTGGATCTCGGGCCGGCGGATGTCGCCACTCCAGCCGCGCGGCGAGCACCGCGCCGCGCGCGGCTTCCCCTTCCTCGGCAAGGAATATTTCAACTGCCGCGAACTGGGCCAGGCGATGGCCCGCAATTGGGAACAGGCGATCCCGCCGGTGATCGACGGCAAGCTCGAACTGTGGCTGCGCCGCGCCGTCGAGGACAAGAACAAGGCGACGGCGGTGGCCGACGCCGTGCGCTACGCCCTCAACGCCACCACCGACCGCAAGAGCGCCACCGACGTGATGCTCTGCAAGGTGCTGATCACCATCGATACCGCCGCCCCGATCCGCTACAAGGGCTTCGCCGCGATGCCGGACGGGGTCGGCTCGGCGCTGGCGGCGGTGATGGCCAATCATGGCGACACCCGCCTGCTGGCCGAGATGATCCTGCGCGAGGTGCCCAAGCTGTGGTTCGAATGCCGCGGCGACGATTATCAGCCCGACACCTCGCTGATGAAGTCGAACTTCCGCGAGCTGCGCGGCTATCTCGCCCAGCCGGGGATCGGCTTCGGGCTGGAGCGCTGCCTCTACGAGATGAACGACGCCCTGCCGTTGCAGAGCCCGCTGATCGCCGAGGATTACGTGGTCGAGGTGCGCGACCTGCTGCCGGCGCTCAACCGCGCCGCCAGCCACCGCGCCGAGGGCAACAAGGAGATGCCGCTCGACCGCCACATCGCCGCCTTCCTCGGCGCGCGGATGCGCACCGACATCGACCGCAATCTGGCGCTGTTCAACGACCCCGACCCGGCGGTGATGCTGATGGCGGTGGTCAATCTCTATGCCGTGCTGCAATACCGGCTGGGGCCGGAATCGCTGCCGGCGCTGACCGGCTGGATCGCCTCGGCGCTGGCCCCGGTGGTCGCCTCCTACCACAGCCGCGAGAAGCGCAAGGAGCTCGAACGCGAACTGCCCAAGCTGGTGCGCAAGGGCTCGATCGTCGAACTGTACAATCAGGTCGAGAACGCCGACGAACGGGTCAAGGACGAGAAGGAATTCCTCTGGGCCCAGACCCAGTACCACGCCGCCGAGGAGGAGATCCGCCAGCTCCAGAGCGACAGCGAGGAACGCGCCGCCGAGGCCGACCGCACCGGCCGCCAGACCGCGGCGGTGACCGGGCTGATGGTGGCGGTGGCGGTCGCCGCCGTGGTGGTCGCCACCGCCGTGTTCTGAGCCGCTCAGCCGCGCAGGAAGAACACCACCGTCATCCCGACGCTGAGCAGGATGATCGCCGCCCGCACCCGGCGCGGATCGAGCCGTTGCGCCAGCCGGGCGCCGAGATAGCCCCCCGCCACCGCCCCGGCCAGCATCACCAGCGTCTGCGCCCACCACACCTTGCCGGCGATGACGAAGCAGACCACCGCCACCGCGTTCATCGACCCGGTCAGCAGGGTCTTGCTGGCATTCATCGCGTGGATGTCGCGCTGGCCGAACAGGGTCCACACCGACAATTGGATGATCCCCACCGCGCCGCCGAAATAACCGCCATACAGCGCGGTGAGATATTGCGCCGTCAGCAGGCTGCCCGGCCCGAGCCGGACCCGGCGTTGCAGGAAGGGGGTGATGCGCTGCCCCCAGGCGAACACCACGGTGGCGAAGGCCAGCAGCCAGGGGATCACCACGTCGAACAACGCCTGGGGGGTGAACAGCAGCAGCAGCGCGCCGCACAGCCCGCCGAGCAGGCTGACCGCCAGCATCGCCCAAAACGGCACCCCGTCGAAGCCGGTGAAGCGGCGGCGATAGGCCCAGGCGCTGGCGAGGCTGGCCGGGAACAAGGCCACCGTGCTGGAGGCGTTGGCGATCAGCGACGGCACCCCGGTGAACACCAAGGCGGGAAAGGTCAGGAACGAGCCGCCGCCGGCGACGGCGTTGATTGCGCCGGCGGCCAGGGCGGCGGCGAACAGCAGGCCTTGGCTGGTGATCGGATCCATCGCGACGAAACGGGAGGTTGAGGGGGGGGCAAGCGGGAGATGATGACCCGGAACCAGGCAAAGTGGTATCATGCCAAATCGCATAGTAGCCAGAAGGCCAATCGCCATGGACGTTTCCTCCCCCGGCAACGCCAACACCCAGCTTTACATCCCCCAGGCCCAGCAGGGACTCGAAGGCCCCTTCAGCCCCGATAAGCTGCAACAGACCCTGGCCCAGGTGCAGACCCAACTGCCCACCGCCGGGCTGCAACAGGCCCAGCAGGCCCAGAGCCAGACGGTCGAGCCGCTGAGCGACACCAAGGCCAACCAGGGCAGCCTGGGCCAGGCCCTCGACATCACCGCCTGATCGCGCCGGCCGCCCGCGCGCGGCGCGGGCGGCGGAAACGAGGCGGACGGCCCGCCCAGGGCGAGCCCGGGCCTCCCGTTTTTCGCGAAAGGCGGGGCTGGTCCGGCTTGTCGCCCGCTCGCCGGCTGGGGTATGTGTGAAGCGGTGGCGCCGCCCCGGCGCCGCCCGTCCGTTCGCGGACGCCCTCCGGCGCGGGATCCCCTCATGAGCAGCAGACCGCCTCGCAAGTTCTTCGAACCGCTGGCCATCGGCGCCCCGGCGCCCTGGCGCGACCTGCCCACCCGTCTCGAACGGATGATCCACTTCTTCCCGCCCCATCTCGACAAGATGCGGGCCAAGGCGGCGGAAATCGGCCGGCAGGTCGATGTGCTGCTCGGCAACCTCGAAGACGCCATCCCGGCCGAGGCCAAGGAAGCCGCCCGCGCCGGCTTCATCGAGGTCGCGCGCGGCTGGGATAATCCCGACACCGGGCTGTGGACCCGGGTCAACTGTCTCAATTCGCCCTGGTTCCTCGACGACCTCACCGAGATCGTCGCCGCCGCCGGCGATAAGGTCGATGTGGTGATGCTGCCCAAGGTCGAGGGACCGTGGGACATCCATTACCTCGACCAGTTGCTGGCCCAGCTCGAGGCGCGCCACCGCGTCCGCCGCCCGATCCTGATCCACGCCATCCTCGAAACCGCCCTCGGGGTCGAGAATGTCGCCGCCATCGCCCAGGCCAGCCCGCGCATGCACGGCATGAGCCTCGGCCCGGCCGACCTCGCCGCCTCGCGCGGGATGAAGACCACCCGGGTCGGCGGCGGCCATCCCTTCTACGGCGTGCTGGAAGATTCCGCCCCCGACCGCCCCCACCGCACCCTGTTCCAGCAGGACCCCTGGCATTACACCGTGGCGAAAATGGTCGATGCCTGCCAGTCGGCCGGGATCAAGCCGTTCTACGGCCCGTTCGGGGACTTCTCCGACGACGACGCCTGCGAGGCCCAGTTCCGCAACGCCTTCCTGCTCGGCTGCGTCGGCGGCTGGAGCCTCCACCCCCGCCAGATCGAGATCGCCAAACGGGTGTTCAGCCCCGACGCCGCCGAGGTCCGCTTCGCCCTCAAGATTCTCGAAGCGATGCCCGACGGCAGCGGCGCGGTGATGATCGACGGCAAGATGCAGGACGACGCCACCTGGAAACAGGCCAAGGTGATCGTCGATCTCGCCCGCGCCGTCGCCGCCCGCGACCCCGACCGCGCCCGGGATTACGGCCTGTGAGCCTGATCGAGGTGGCGGCGCTGCCGGCGGTCCTCGGCCGCGACCAGCGCCTGCTCGGACTCGACCTCGGCAGCAAGACCATCGGCCTTGCCCTGTCCGATGTCAGCCGCACCGTCGCCACCCCGTTCGATACCCTGCGCCGCGCCAAATTCACCGCCGACGCCACCGCCCTCCTGGCGATCGTCGATCGCCACGAGGTTGGCGGCCTCGTGCTCGGCCTCCCGGTCGAAATGGATGGCAGCGAAGGCCCCCGCTGCCAGTCCACCCGCTCCTTCGTCGCCAACCTGCTGAACCTGCGCGACCTCCCGATCGTGCTGTGGGACGAACGCCTGTCCACCGTCGCGGTGACACGGACTTTGCTCGACGCGGATTCGTCCCGCCGCCGCCGCGCCGAGGTGGTCGACAAAATGGCCGCCGCCTACATCCTCCAGGGGCTGCTCGACCGCCTGGGACGGTTGTAGAAAGAAAGACGCGGGCTCTGCCCGCACCCGCCAAGGGCCGCAAGGCCCTTGGAACCCTTTGGTTTGGGGCAAGTTCGAGGCGGCAAGGGTGTCGGGAGAACGATGGTGCAACGTCTGCTATGGGCCGAATCCGGAACTGCGGCTTCCGGGCTCGGACGACGTTGAAACTGACGTTCCTTGACAAAACGCATCGTTCGCGACCACCTCATCTTCGGCGCAGCCCAATCTCAGTCACACACTCATCGCGAGTATAATTTGTTGCCGCATATTAGTATGGTCGGCGACAATGTTCTGATC
>JBDLVO010000406.1:0-3741 GCA_039804805.1 Pseudomonadota bacterium | reverse complement strand
GCTGCTGGCGGCGGCGGTGACCGCCGCCGAGGGCGAACGGGTGCTCGATCTCGGCTGCGGGGTCGGCGCCGCCGCGCTGTGCCTGCTGGCGCGCCGGCCCGATTTGCGGGTGACCGGGCTCGAACTCCAACCGGAACTGGCCGCACTGGCCCGCGTCAACGCCGCCGCCAATGGCCGCGCCGATTGCTTCGAGGTGGTGACCGGCTCGGCGCTGGCGCCGCCGGACGCGATCCCACCGGGCGGTTTCGCCCAGGTGATGACCAATCCGCCCTTCGCCGTCGCCGGGGCGGGGACGGTGCCGCCCGACCGCTCGAAGGCGCTGGCCCATGTCGAGGCCGGGTTCGACCTTGCCGGCTGGATCCGCGCCGCCGGCCGCGCTTTGGCACCGAAGGGGCGGCTGTGGGTGATCCACCGCGCCGACCGCCTC
Source organism: Pseudomonadota bacterium (assembly GCA_039804805.1). Lineage (GTDB taxonomy): Bacteria > Pseudomonadota > Alphaproteobacteria > Rhodospirillales > Magnetospirillaceae > Phaeospirillum. Next base: position 3,314 of record JBDLVO010000406.1, on the reverse strand, counting down.
GACGCCCTGCTGGCGGCGCTGGCCGGACGCGGCCTGGGCGAGGTGCGGGTGCTGCCGCTGTGGCCGAAGCCGGGTCGTGCGGCGGGGCGGGTGATCGTCTCGGCCCGCAAGGGCTCGCGCGCGCCGCTGGCGCTGCTGCCGGGGGTGGTGCTGCATCGCGACGACGGCGGCTACAGCCCGGCGGCCGAGGCGGTGCTGCGCGACGCCGTCGCGCTGGAAGGCGAATGAACGGAAGCGGGCGCGGGCGGAGCCCGCTTTTCTCCGGGATCTTGCGTCCGAGCCGGAAATGGGGCTAAGGTCTTCCCCTTTCGTTATTCCTGCCAATTGGATGTCCGTCATGTTCAAGGGATCGCTCACCGCTCTCATCACTCCCTTCCGCCGGGGGCGGGTCGATGAGAAAGCGTTCCAGGATCTGGTGGCGTGGCAGATCGCCGAGGGCACCGACGCGCTGGTGCCGTGCGGCACCACCGGGGAATCGCCGACCCTGACCCCGGCCGAGCACATCCGGGTGATCGAACTCTGTCTCGAAGTGGCGCGCGGCAAGGTGCCGGTGATCGCCGGCACCGGCTCGAATTCGACCGACGAGGCGATCGAGCTGACCCGCCATGCCCGGATCGCCGGGGCCGACGCCGCTCTGGTGGTGGCGCCCTATTACAACAAGCCGAGCCAGGAAGGGCTGTTCCGCCATTTCGAGGCGATCGCCGCTTCGGTCGACATTCCGATCGTGGTCTACAACATCCCCGGCCGTTCGGTGGTCGACATCTCGGTCGAGACCTTCGAGCGGCTGGCGACGATCCCGACCATCATCGGCATCAAGGACGCCACCGCCAAGCTCGACCGGCCGTTGCAGATCCGCGCCCGCCTCGGCGAGCGCTTCTGCCAGTTGTCGGGCGAGGACGCCACCGCGATCGCCTTCAACGCCCAGGGCGGCGTCGGCTGCATCTCGGTGACCTCGAACGTCGCCCCGGCGCTGTGCGCCAAGATGCAGGCGGCCTGGGCGGCGGGCGATCTCGCCACCTGCTTTGATCTGCGCGACCGGCTGATGCCGCTGCACGAGGCGCTGTTCTGCGAAACCAGCCCGGCCCCGGTCAAGTACGCCTTCAGCCTGCTCGGGCGCGGCACCGCCGAGGTGCGCCTGCCGCTGGTCGAGGCTTCGCCCGCCGCCCAGGCCAAGGTCGAGGCCGCGATGCGCGGTCTCGGCCTGATCTGACCGGAGAGCGACGATGGCGCTGCCAGCCCGGATCGCCGCGCAGAACCGCCGGGCGCGTCACGATTACTTCATCCTGTCCGAGATCGAGGCCGGCATCATCCTGGTCGGCACCGAGATCAAGTCGCTGCGGGCCGGCAAGGGCAACATCAACGAGGCCTATGCCGGACCGATGCAGGACGAACTGTATCTGTTCAACGCCTACATCCCCGAATACCAGTCGAAGATGCCGTTCCCGCACGAGACCCGCCGGCCGCGCAAGCTGCTGGTGCACAAGCGGGAACTGGCCAAGCTGATGGGCGGCATCACCAAGGAGGGAATGACCCTGGTGCCGCTCGACATCCATTTCGTCGATCGCGGCTACGCCAAGGTCCAGCTCGGCCTCGCCAAGGGCAAGAAGCTGCACGACAAGCGCGAGGCGATCAAGGAACGCGACTGGAACCGCGACAAGGCCCGCCTGATCCGCGACAAGGGACGGGAATAGGCCGTTCGCGCCGCTTCGGCCCGGCCCCGGAGGCGCGGATGCCTCCGGGCCGCCGCTGGTCCCCCGGATCAGCTGGCGAGCGGGCAGAAGGTGTTGGACTGGGACTCCAGCCCCCACAGGGTGCCGTTCTCCATGTCGAACCACCAGCCATGCAGGGTCAGTTGCTGCTGGCCGACCCGTTCCCGCACCCAGGGGAAGGTCATCAGGTTGGCGAGCGAGATCGCCACGGTTTCCATTTCGCACATCCGGCGGGCGCTGTCGGCGGTTTCCCCGGCGCTGAGGGCCAGGGCCATACAGCGGTCGCGGGCGGCGCGGGCGATGCCCATCCAGGGGCGGACGAAGTCGGTGCCGTCGGCCGGGTCGTCCTCGACCAGGGCACGCACTCCGCCGCAGCCGCTATGGCCCAGCACCACCACATGCTCGACCATCAGCTTGCGCACGGCGAACTCGATCGCCGCCGAGGTGCCGTGATAGGTGCCGGCGGTCTCGAACGGCGGCACCAGATTGGCCACGTTGCGGATCACGAACATTTCCCCCGGCTGGGTGCCGAATAGCAACCCGGGATCGACCCGCGAATCCGAACAGCCGATCAGCAAAGCTTTTGGCTTTTGGCCCCCCACGGCCAAAGACCGGAACAACTCCCGATTATCCTCGAAATAGGTGGCGCGGAAGTTCCGGAACCCCTCGATCAAACGATCCATTGCAACATCCCTGCTCCAACATCCGGCCGAGTCACTTAGCACATCGCGCGGGCCGCGAACATCCCCGGTGACTTCCTGATGACAAGATGGCATGCCTTGCAAAAAAGCGGGGTTCCCTCCTGCGGCGGCGGCCCGCCCTTTGGGTTGCGCATCCTCTTGCGTTAGGAAAGTTCCGATGTTCGCCTTCTCCAAAATCGCCGGGGCGCTGACCGAGCCGACCCTGGTGGTGTTCCTGCTGTTGGCCGTCGCCACCGGCTTGTTGTGGCGGCCGGGCTGGCTTCGCCTTGGCCGTGCCCTGCTGACGGTGACGCTGGCGCTGCTGCTGCTGCTCGGGCTGGTGCCGCTCGACCGCTGGCTGGCCACCGCGCTGGAGGACCGCTTCGCCATGCCCGATCCGCTGCCCGAGCGGGTCGACGGCATCCTGGTGCTGGGCGGGGCGATCGATCCGGTGGTCAGCGTCGCGCGCGATCAGGTCACCGTCAATTCCGCCGCCACCCGGTTGACCGCGCTGCCGGCGCTGGCGGCGCGCTATCCCACCGCCCGGCTGGTGTTCAGCGGCGGTTCCGGTCTGGTGCTGCGGCCGGATCTGACCGAGGCCGATCAGATCGCCCGCTTCTATCGCGAGATCGGCTTTGCCGCCGACCGGATCGAACTGGAGGGGAAGTCGCGCAACACCCGCGAAAACGCGCTCTACACCAAGGCGCTGGTGGCGCCGCGCCCGGGCGAGACCTGGCTGTTGGTGACCTCGGCGCTGCACATGCCGCGCGCGGTCGGCTGCTTCCGCGCCGTCGGCTGGCCGGTGCTGCCCTATCCGGTCGATTACCATACCACCGGGGATGGGGCCGCACCGTCCTTCAACCCGATCGTCACCCTGGCCGGGCTGGGGAATGTGGCGCACGAACTGGTCGGGTTGGCGGTCTAT